>JBBROR010000180.1:0-6878 GCA_038229175.1 Acetobacterales bacterium
ATCGCGACAATCTCCGATGCCACCACCAGAACGGGATCGACAGGGCGGTGAGCGCCGCCGCACAAATGAACGCGCCGGAGGCATCGCCCATCAGGTCCGCCGCGCTGCCGCACAAAGCGGGGATGGCGCTGCCGCCGATGTAGTAGGTTGTGTAGAAGATGCCCATGCCCACCGCGCGGTTCTCCGGCTTTGCCGACAAGGTGCCCCAGCCGACGATAATGCCAGCATGCATAGCGCCGAACGTGCCGAACACCACGCCCCACAGCAGGGGCCAGTCGGCCCAGGCCAGGCCCGACACCGCCAATACCTCCATGACAGTGCCCACGATGAACACCGGCACCGCGCCCACGCGGGCCGCCACCATGCCGCCCAGCAGCATCATCGGCAGATTGCCCCAGGTCGCCATGCCGATGGTCAGGTCGGCCACCCAGCCGGGATGGCCACGGGCCGCGATGACGCTCGGCAGGTAGCCTAAGAAGTTGAAATAGCCGGCGTTGAAGGTGGTCCAGATCATTCCGGACAGCACCATCAGGATGATTTCGTGCCGGCTCGGCCAGCTCATGGCCCGGCTGAGCAATCCGGGCACGTCCTTCCAGGTGGCCATCAGCACGGCGAGTGCCACGGCTGCCACCACCGCGCCGGCCACGAAGGCCGCGGGCCAGCCGAACGCCTGGGACAATCGGCCATGGGTAAGCTGGCCAAGGCCGATGCCGATCGGGAAGGCGCCGACCAGAATGCCCATGGCGACGTTGAAATCCCCGCCCCGGAACCGATCCGCCACCGCCTTCGGCTGCAGCACCGTGAGCGCCACCGCGCCGAATCCGGCAATCACCCGGCCTGCGCCGATGCCCACCGGTCCGCCAGCCGCAGCCGAGACCAGGCTGCCGGCCACCATCGCGAGCATGCCCCAGGCGATGATCCTGTGGTCGCCGAAGCGGCGCGCGAGCATGCCCGAAGGGATTGCCGCCACCACGCCGGGCAACTGCATCAGGCCCATCAGCGTGCCGAGCGTGGCAAATTCGATACCGAAGGCGGCGCGCAGATCGGGACCCAGGCTGGCAACCGTCTGGATTTGATAGCCGAACGCGATCCGGGCCAGCGCCATGGCCCACAGCGTGACCCAGTGCCGGCTGGCCAGGGCGTCCGCTTCCTTCACGATCGCGTTGTTCATGAAGGCAGCTTTTCGAAAGACCGCCCGCCGTCACGCTCGCCCCACGGGATCACCGCCACCGTGGCCGCCATCTCGCACACCGCCGAAAGGCGCGGTGCCAAGGGCTGCGCGATGGACGCGAACCTGTCGCGGACCAGCGACGTGGCGGCTCCGACGTGGGCGAGGACGGGCGGGCGGAGCGTGAAGGCCGGGGTTGGCATGCGTGCGTCGGTCATGCGCCGGACCGTAGCCGTCGGCTGCTACTATGCCTATGGTGCCATCCATGGACGACATTCCCACTTTTCTCGACACGGGCCGCCCCGACGTGCCCGATATCGCCGTGCCACGCGGCGTGACACCCTTCTACCTGCCGCGCCAGCCAGTGCGCGGACGGCTTGTGCGCCTTGGCCCGCTGGCGGACGCATTGCTCAGTCGGCACGACCAGGCGCCGTGCGTGTCAACACTGGTGGGCCAGGCGATGGCATTGGTGGGGGCGCTGGCCACTGCGCTGAAATTTACCGGCTCGTTCAGCCTGCAGATCAAGGGCGACGGTCCGTTGCGCATGCTGCTGGCCGACTGCACCGACACCGGTGCCCTGCGCGGCTATGCCAGCGTCACGCAGGATCGCCTCGACGACCTGCTGCGCAACACGCCGTCTCCCACCGCGAAGCAATTGCTTGGCGAGGGCTTCCTGGCGTTCACCGTCGACCAGGGGGCAGATATGGATCGCCACCAGGGCATCGTTTCGCTGATCGGGGACAGCCTGGAGAACATGGCGCTGCATTATTTCGACGTGTCCGAACAGACGCCCTGTTTCCTGCGCCTCGCCTGCGCCCCAACCACGCATGGCTGGCGCGCCGCCGCCCTTATCCTTGAGCGCGTGGCGGGCACCGGCGGCGTCGACCCCGACCTGGACGCCACGGCGCAGGACGAAAGCTGGGGCACCGCGCTGATTCTGGCGGCCACCGTGAAAGATCGGGAATTGCTGGACGACGCGCTGACGGCCGATCGGCTGCTCTACAACCTGTTCAGCTCCGAAGGCGTGGCCGCGGACCGGCCGCGGCCCTTGAACTATGGCTGCCGCTGCTCGCGCTCGCGCCTCGCCGACCTGCTCGCCACGTTCGGCGCCGACGACATCGACCATATGGAAGCCGACGGCGCGATCGTGATGACCTGCGAATTCTGCAACCATCATTTCAGCTTCACCCGCGCCGACCTTCCGCTGCCGGCCGTCTGAACCCCGAAAGAGAGCCATGACCGCGCATCCACGGCCCCGGTGTCTGCTGTTGCTTCTGTCGGTTCTGCTGCCGCTCGGCCTCGCCGGCTGCGGCGCCAGCGACGATCCACCGATGAGCTATCCGCCGGTCAGCTACGATTACCTCACGAAACTGCGGCTGAACGTTGCCAGCATCGAGATCGACGACAGCGTGGCGCCCAACCCAGACCCGCGCGATGTGTCACGGTTCGCGCCGATCAAGCCGGTGGATGCGCTGCGGCAGATGGCCCAGGACCGGTTGGTGGCGCAGGGATCGTCTGGCCGCGCCGTGTTTGTGGTGGATGAGGCCAGCATCCTGCGGGTGCGCGACCGCTACGAGGGGCGAATGATCGCGCATCTGGACGTGGCGACGTCTGACGGCACCCGCAGCGGCTACGCCGAGGCGCGGGTTCAGCGTTCCAGCGGCTTCACCAGGGACGGGCCGAACGCCACGCGGGCGGGGCTGAACAGTCTGGTGACGCAGATGATGGTGGATATGAACGTGGAGCTCGAATTCCAGGTCCGCCGCTCGCTGCGCAGCTACCTCACCACGACAACGCCGGCAGCCCCCCCGCCGGCGGCCATCCAGACCGAGGAGCTGCCCAAGCCGTGAAGTGGGGCGCCCTTGCGGGCCCCCAATTTGCCTGCGTCAGCCGGCGCTGAGTTCCACCAGACGCGCCCAACGCGCGGTGCTGAACAAGTGTGCGTGCACGTGGCTGATCCAGCCCTTGTGGCGCCATTCGAGATAGGTCTCGTCGGCGATTTTTTCCATGCGATCGGCCTTGATCACTTTGAAGCCGGTGACCCTTGCGGTGCCGCCTGCCGTAAAATTGACGTTGGCCTCCTCCTGCTCCAGCAGCCCGGCTTCCTGCAAGGCGGCGCCGAAGGCCGACGCGGCGTTGAGGTTGTCGCGGAATGCGGCGCAGAACTGGATCGCCTCGTTCATGGCAGGGCTGGGCTTGCCGTCTTCGAACAAGGCGGCGCCAGTGGAGGTGTTGAGTGCGCTGGCGCCCTCCTCCATGCCCACGAACATTGTGGATTTCTCGCGGTCTTCCACGAAGATGAACGGAAAGGCGCGCACATAGGCGGGGATGTAGCTGTCTGGGCGCCAGGTGCCGTCCGGGCGGACGAACAGGTTGTTGCCTTCCTTGAGGCCAAGCAGCGCCATCGGCGTGGTTTGCGGGCCGGTGGTGAAGACGATGGGGAAATGCTGGCAGGCGACATCAAGCTCGCCGAGGCCGAGCGGCACCGCCTGTGCGTTGGCGGCGAAGGCAAAGCCGGTGGTGCGGTCCAGCCGCAACTGGCTGTGCTGTGCGGCGTTCACGCCCACCACCTTGTGGAAGAACAGCGGCAGGGCAGGCGCCGGCTTGGTTGCGGTCTCGGACATGTGCGTCTCCTGAAGCAGGTTCGCCCGCAATCTGGCCCGTATTGTTCGCGTTATCAACCGTGTGGGTGGTCCGCCCGCAGCGCGTCCCCGAGCAGGGCCGGCAGGGTCGCCATAGCGGTTGCCGGACGCGATGCGGGGCGGGAGCGTGCAGATCACGCTCCCGCCGCGACAGCGCACGGGTAATCAGCAGAGGTGGCCCCTATATAGCATGCTGCACTGCGGGATAGCGATGATGCCGAGACATTCGATGGCCGCCACGATGTTGTCCTTGCGCCGAAGCGGCACGCGTCTTTTCAAGCTGACGACGGGGCTTCTGAAGAAGGCAGCCTTGGTGAGAGACGCTGCGGTTGCACGCAAACCTGCAAACAGCAGCGCCAAAAAGAAGGCAAAGCCGGCCATGCAAACAGCGCCAGCCCTATTTGAGGCAACGCCGCCTCGGCCCGGTTTCAGCCCCAATCCCGGTGGCCTTGCGATGCACGTGCATGCACCCGCCAGCACACGGCCGGGCGCCCCGTTGGTAGTTTTACTGCATGGATGCGGACAGGAGCCGCAGGATTTTGCCACACGGACGGGGTGGCGACGCTTGGCTGAAAGCAAGCGGTTCATTCTGCTGATGCCCGGCCAGAGCGAGGAAAATAATCGCCAGCGCTGCTTCAACTGGTTCCGCCCCGCCGATATCGGGCGCAATCTTGGTGAAGCAGGCTCGATCGCCGCCATGGTGCACGCAACGATCAAGGCGCATCGCTGCGATCCGAAGCAGGTTTTTGTCACCGGCCTGTCTGCTGGCGGGGCGATGACGGCGTGCCTGCTGGCCGCCTATCCGGACATGTTCGCCGGCGGCGGCGTGGTGGCGGGCCTGCCGGCCGGCGCCGCGAGCGGCGTTGTGGGCGCCATGACCCGCATGGCCGGCCACGGCGGCGACCTGTCGGCCGCCGACTGGATGGCCCGCGCCCGGGCTTTGGCGCCCATCGGCTATGCCGGGCCGTGGCCGAGGCTGTCGATCTGGTCGGGCGATGCCGACACGGTGGTGGCGCCGCGCAACAGCGTTCATTTAGCGCAGCAATGGACACAGCTTCTGGGGCTGGAGCCCACCACACCGGCCGCCGCAACGCGGCCGGGTGTTGCGCATCAAAGCTGGGGCCGTGCGGGTGAGCGGCCGATGGTGGAAAGCTGGGTGATTGCCGGCATGGGGCACGTCTATCCCACAACGCGCGATGGTGGCCTGTCGGCGGCGCGCGAGATCGCCGGGTTCTGGGGCATCGCCTGACATATTCCTGACTGGATCATCCGGATCCATCGATGGCATAACAACACGCACACTGCCGATTGCCCGATCCGGGCGTGCTGGTGGCGTGGGAGCAGGCACGCCGCGTGACATCAGCATCGCCGCAAGACAGGTCCGCGCTGTCCCGCCCAGCGTTGCGCCAGACAGGGCGCAATCTGGCAGGTATGAAACGCGAGGCTTTACTGACCAGCGCCTTTTTCAACCATATGAAGCCGTCCGAACTGGACGAGCTGATTGCATCGTCCAACGAGCGGCGGGTGGGACGCGGCACCTTGATCTTCTCCAAGGGCGATCCCGGCAGCTTCATGCTGGCGGTGCTGAGCGGCCATATACGCGTTTGCGCCGTGTCGCTCGAAGGGCGTGAGGTAACGCTGAACGTGATTGGCCCAGGCGAGATCGTGGGCGAGATTGCGCTGCTGGACGGCAAGCCGCGCAGCGCCGATGCGGTGGCCGCCGAGGACAGCACGATGATGGTGATCGAGCGACATGTTTTTCTGCCGTTTCTGCTGCGCCATGAAGGCCTGGTGGAGCGCATGCTGGTGGTGCTGTGCGATCGGCTGCGCCGCACCAGCACCGCGTTGGAGGAGATTGCACTGTTCGACCTGCAGGCGCGGCTGGCCAGGCTGTTGATGAAACTGGGCCAGGATTACGGCCGGCCGGTACCTTTGGGTGTGCGCATCGACCTGAAATTGTCACAGCGCGATCTGTCCACGCTGGTGGCCAGTTCCCGCGAGAGCGTGAACAAGCAGCTCCGGATCTGGCGCGATGCCGGGATCATCGAACTTGACGCCGGTCATGTGGTGCTGCGGAACCAGGACGCGTTGCGGGCGCTGTTCGGCGCGTGACGCATCGTGGGCGGTGGGCGAACTACGTGGCGGGCATCAGCACCTTTGGCGTCTGGCCGAGGGTGCCGTGATGGAAGACGGCGCGACAGCGGCCGGCGTTCTTGGCGCGGTAGAGCGCTGCGTCGGCGGCATCGAGCAGGGCCTGGGCCGACGCCATGCCGGCCTGCCGGTCTTCCGGGTTGGACGCCGCCACGCCCACGCTGATCGACAGCTGGCCGGAGCTGGCGCCCGCATGCGGCACCGCGAGCGCCGTGATCTGGCGCACCAGCCGCTCGGCCACGCGCATGGCGCTCATCACGTCGGTGTCTGGAAGGATGATGGCGAATTCCTCGCCCCCATAGCGCGCGGCGGTGTCGGAGGATTGGCGCACCGCGTCCCCGATGGCGATGGCCACGGTTTGCAGGCAGGTATCGCCGGCGGGATGGCCGTAGCTGTCGTTGTAGCGCTTGAAGTGATCCACATCGATCATCACCAGCGACAGCGGGCGCCCCGTACGCAGCGATTGCTGCCATTCGCGCGCCAGCGTGGCATCGAAGGTGCGGCGATTGGCCAGGCCGGTCAGCGCATCCTGCATCGCCAGCTTTTCCAGCCGCAGGTCCCGGTCGGCGATCTGGGCCACCGCCTGGTTGAACACCGCGGCGAGACGGCCAAGTTCGTCCACCGCGAGGAGCGGCATGTCCGCGCGCGCAGCGACATCGCCGTCGCCCAGCCGCCTTGCCGCATGACCCAGCGCATCGAGGGGGCGGATGATGGAATAGGAGGCGAGCAGCCAGGCCATCGACACGCCGGCCAGCAGCATCAGCAGGGATACCGTCAGGCCTGAGCGAAGCCGGGCATCGGCCTCGGCCAGGACCACCGAGACCGGGATGCCCACCGAGACCACCGTGTGGGACCGCAGGTCGCCCGGCAGGCGCCGGAATCCGATGATCCGCTCCACCCCATCGAAGCCGATCACG
>JBBROR010000181.1:0-6838 GCA_038229175.1 Acetobacterales bacterium
AGCAGCGCGATGCCGCCGGTTGGGTAGCATCCGGGGTTCGTCACGCGGCTGCTTTGCGCAATCCGGGCGGCTTGGCTGGGCAGCATTTCGGCAAACCCATACACCCAGCCGGGATCCACACGGTGCGCTGTGCTGGCGTCCAGCAGCTTCGGTCCGGACGAGCCGATCGCGTCGGCGATGGCGGTCGATTCCCGCGCCGCGTCGTCCGGCAGGCACAGCACCACCAGGTCCACCGCGTGCATGATGTCACGCCGTGCCGCGGGATCTTTCCGGCTGGCGTCAGGCAGGCTGTGCAGTTCAACCTGCGGCATGGAGCGCAGACGCTCACGAATTCCCAAGCCGGTGGTGCCGGCTTCGCCATCGATGAACACGCGCGCGGTGTTGGCCATGCTCTGATCCTTAGGATGCAAGATCATTCAACGCCGTTCGCAGCGCCGCACCAGAGCGGAAAGCGCACATCTGGCCCGAACAAAACCCCCTTCCCCCCGCGCCACGAGCGCCCGCCGCTGGAACGGCGGGGTCTAGACGCCCTACGGTTTGGCGGGCGATCGGGAGACGATCGGGAAGGGTTGCGCGTCGTCGGCGGCGATCTTGAAACGGGCGTTCTGTTCATGGTGGCGTTCCTGCGCCAGCTGGCGCACCAGCGGTGCAACATAAAGGCCGAGCTCGAAATTCGTCACCGCAGCCTCGCTGCCCGGCGCACCGCCGGCCAGCCCACGCAACACGGCGGTGGCGAACACGCCGTTCTTGTTGTCGTAGGAATCCAGCGCCTCCTCCAGGCTGGTGGCGCCCGCCAGCACGTAGCGGCCGCTCTCATGCGCCAACTGGCTGGCGGAATCGAGCGAGAAGCCGCCGGCGTAACAGGTGTCGAGGAACAGCATGCCGTTACGCGCGCGAATATGCGACATCGCCGCCACCATCCGCTCCTCCGACAACGCGCCCGCCGTGATCGCCTCGTACGAGGTCACATTCTGGGTCACGAAGTAATACTTGCGGTCGATGACGATGCCGTGGCCGGAGAAATAGATCAGCACCGTGTCCTCGGTGCGCGCCAGCCCCGCGATGCGGTCCAGCGCCTTGACCACCCCCTCGGCGCTTGCCCTGTCGTCGTAGATCTCGACCACGTCGGCGCGGCTGTAGCTGGCCGGCACGTGCCCGCGAATGGAGGTGGCCACGGCGCGCGCGTCGGCGGCTGCAAAGTTCAGCGCATTGACGGAGCCCGAGTATTTGTCGATCCCCACGGCCAGCAGGAACAGCACCGGCGGCGTGCCCGACTGGGTCTTGCCCACCGACGGCACACCTGCTGGGGCTAGTGCCGCCACCGTCGCCAGCGCCGGTTCGGCCCGCCGAACATTGATGGTGCGAGACTGCGCATACGCCGACTGCGCGTGGTTGTAGGCGCGAAGCTGGATCCGGCTTACCCCGCCATCGATCGGAACCGTCTGCGCGATCATCCCGTCCGCCGGCATCGTCAGCAACGCTCCCGATGGCGGCTCCGCCCGCAACGATCCCGATGGCGGCTCCGCCCGCAACGCTCCGGATGGCGGCTCCGCCCGCAACGCTCCGGATGGCGGCTCCGCCCGCAACGCTCCCGATGGCGGCTCCGCCCGCCCGGCGTTGCGGCCATTGAGGAACGCATCGACCGGCCCCGGCTGCACATCCACGCCACGCAGGCGATAGCGCACAATCGCCTGCTGGGTTTCAGCCGGTACCGTCACGTCGATGTCGTCGCCAGCGGTCGGATCACCCTGCCGGATGCCACGCGCCACGGTGGACGGCGCCAGGTCCCGACATTGCTCGCCGCCGGCCGAGGGCCAGCACAACCGCGCCAGATCTACGGCCGGCGGTGCCAGCCGGCCCTGCAGATTGCGCAGATCCTCCGCCGTCACGCTCTGCGAGCCCGCGTTGTCAGCCAGATCGCCGCCCAGCCTGCGCGTGATCAGGTCCGGATCGTAGAACAGCCGATAGACCTGCGCGAAGCTGAACCAGTCCGGCGCCTCGCCTCGCGCACGGTTGAGGTGAAACCCCACCAGTTCCTTGCCGCCCGCTTCGGAATGGTCGAAATGCCCGTCCGGCGACCAGGCCGCCCAGCGCGCGCCGTCAGCGGACAGAAACAGACTGACCCGCGGCGCAAGCATCCCCGCACGATCCAGGCCGAACCAGCGCAGCGTCCCGTCGCCCACCGCCACCACCACCGTCGCCCCGTCCTGCGACACACCGATGGCCCAGGCCGGGCCGGGCAACGAGACGCTGCCGACTTCGAACCCATCCCGGCGCAGCACACGCAGGCTATAGTCGGTGCCTAACAGCACCAGCGACTGGTCCGGCGTGACCGCGACGGCGCGCGACAGCTCCTGCGGTTCCAGCGCCACCGGCCGCCCATCGATTTTGGGCTCGGCCGTGTTGCGCCAGCCGGTCACGAACGCGGGCGCCGGCACGCGCTTCGGCACGGCACGCGCCGGCACCATCGCCCGGTGTGCCATGTCCACGCGCATCGGCGCCTTCATCGCAGGGGTCTGCAGATCGACAGCCCCGCCATCGCCCGACACCCTGAACGCCTGGTCAGCCACATCGCGGAAATCGAGACCCGGCCCGGTTTTGCGAAACACCTCCGTTCCATTTGCGGCCAGCCTGGCGAAAACCGGATCGGCGCCGGCGACAAACATCGAAGCGTCATCCGCGGGCTCGATCTGGAACACCGTATCGCGGGATGCCACAGCATCCGTGGCCCGGCCGCGCCCACCATTGGCCCAGGACCGCAGCACCACGGCACCTGCCGCATTGCGCAGCGATCCCGCGGCGACAAGCCGCCCATCCCGCGCCCAGCCCACGGCACCCAGACCGCCGCGTTCATTCGCGGCGCCGGCAAGGCTGAAAACCGGCGAAAGATCGGCGGCCTGCACCACCTCCACCCGCGGCCGGTCGGCATACCCCACCGCGAGCGACCGCCCGTCCGCGCTGAACGCCACCGCATACGGGTTCCCCCGCGGCACTGGGCTGCGCCGCGCGATACGCCGGCCGGACGGATCATACAGGCGAACCTCGCCATCCCCATTGGTGGTGGCAAACCGCCCGTCCCGGCTGAACGCCACCCAGTTCGTCCGCTCCTGCACCGCCTCGTCGTCGCTGCCGAGCAGGGCGCCGTTGCCGGCATCGAACAGCCGCACACCACGTCCGCCGCCCAACGCCACCGCGAAACTGCGACCATCCGGCGAATACGCGATGTGATTGACGGCGCCGGGGAGATTGGGCAGCCGCCCCTTCAGCCGCAGCGTCTTGACGTCGAACATATAGACCGCAAACGCCCGGTCCCACGTCACGCCCGTATAGCCCCCCGCCAGCAGGGTCTGGCCGTCCGGGGAGAACGCCACGGCATACAGCGCGCCCTCCTCGCCATCGGCGATCGGCACCCGAAGCGTGGCCAGCGCAGCCCCATTGGTCGCCTGCCAGATACGCAATGTCTTGTCGTCGGACACGGTGGCCGCGATCCTACCCGACGGATCGACCGCCAAGCCGTTGACCACCTGCGTGTGAAATTCGGCTGCAATGCGCAGAAATGGCGCATTCGGCGGCGTGGCCGGCAAAACCTGCGACACAGGCGCCGCCGGCACAGGGGTCAGCGCCCGCGTCGGTTGCGCGTCCGCCGCCCCGCACAGCAGTGCCAACAGGCTGAAGCCCGCCAGCACAACGCGCCACACCAGGGCGGTGTGTCTCATGACAGTTCGAACGCGCTCGGCTGGGCCTGCGCCGTCTGGATGGAGCGGTTGAACTGGTCACGCTTGGCCAGGTTGGTGGACGTCGCTGCCCGCACATCCGACGCCGAGGCTGACTGCAGCGGCGTGGTGGTCGCCTGCGGCGACGTCGCCTGCCGGATCGGCTGCGGCGAACGCCCCGGCACCGGCGCCGGCGCCACCTGGTTGGCCGCGATCTCGTAGTTCGACGCCCGGTCCTGAATGCGCTGGCTGATGGTGCGCGCCACCAAAAGGTCGTTGTCACGCCGGCTGCGCACATCGGCCATCTGCGCCTGCCCCACCGTGCGCGGCAGCCGGCCGGCGCGGACATCCACCTTTATCCGGTCCGCCGAACGCTGCCGGCAATCCAACAGTTGGTTGAACGCCAGCTGCGTCTTGTCGATGGAGGCGTTCTCGCGCCGAATGTCGTTGGACACCGACAGATACAACGACGCCTGATCGCGGGACTGGTCCTGGCGCGCCTTCAGATACCCCGCAGCCGCCCCGGCCGTGGCGCCGGCCAAGGCGCCGATCAGTGCGTCGCGTGAGCTGCCACCGGCCAGCGCGCCAAGCGCACCACCGCCGACCGCACCGATCAGCGCACCCTTGACGATATCCTCGGCGAAATAATCGCCCGTCGAATCGAGCAACACCAGCTCCCGCCGACACAAATCCAAGCCATCGTCCACCCCAATGCGCTGCCCCTGTGTGCTGCATCCCGGCAGCAGGAGGGTCGCTGCCGTGGCGAAAAGGCAAAAGCTGTTGGCCAGTCGTGAATTGCGCATCGTGAGACCTATAAATGACGTGGTTTTTCAGGGTGAAAATGTGATCAGCCGCGCCTGCTCCATATCGCCCACGGTGCTGGGTGTCTGGCGATTCTGGGTCTGGGTGCGGGTGAGGTCCGAGGCCCGCTTGAAGGCATCGGCGAAATTGCCGTCGGTCGCGGCAGCGATCTGGCGCAGGAACGCCATGGTGAACACCCCGCCCCGGGAATTCTCCAATGCTGACTGGTCAGGGCTTGCCGCGGCAAACAGCAGCCCCTTGGCCGCGATGCGACCGGTGCCCCCGATCGCCCGCGTGCCCGCATATTCGTGTTCCAACTGAATATCGGACGGAATTTTCCAGAAGCGGTTGCGGGCGCCAAGTTCGCCACCCTCGATGGACCGAAAAACGCCCCCGCTGAAGCAACTATCGATCACCGCAATCACATGCGCCGTGGGAATGCGGTTGATCATCGCCGCGAATTCCTGGCTCCAGATCGCCTTCTTGCTGTAGCCGGGTAACTTGGTCTCGAAATCATAGGGGATCAGCACCTGGTCGAAGCCGTCGACGGATGTGCCCGTGGGGTCCTTCGGCCGGGCGCCATGGCCGGAGAAATAAATGAACACGAAGTCGCGTGGCGAGGCGCTGTCGCGCAGCCAGTCCATGCCCGACCTGAAATCCGCATTCGTGGTGTTCTTGAGTAGCCGCTGGTCTCTGTCGGCCACCGGCAGCCGGGCGGCGATCACCTGGGTGAACAAGGTCGCGTCCTGGTTTGGCTTGGTCAGCTTGTCCACATTGGCACCCATCGCCAGCACGAACACCCGCGGTGCCGACTGCGCGGCGGCAGGCGGCACGGACGCGAAATCCGGAGCGGGACCGACCGCCTGCGGCAGCGGCGGCAAAGCAGGGGAGGCCGGCGTGGGCGCCATCGGCAGCGACGGTGGCAATGCCCCGCCGGCGGGCACAATATCGTAGGTCGTCTTGGCCACCGCCCAGTCCTGCGCCCGCGCGGTGGCGACGCCCTTCAGCGCCGCGGCAAACTGGTCGGCCGAAGTGAAGCCGTCAGCCTGCGGCTGCAACTCCGGCTGCACCGTCCAAAGCAGGTAGAGGTCCTCGGTCCCCGCCGGCCCATCGATCCGAAAACGGAACGCATCGCCACCGGTGCCGGCGCACACGCTCTTGCCGCCATCGACCCGCATCGACGGCCCGCCATCGCTGCCCCGCTGATAGGCATTGGGAAACACGCGGCCCACGCTGCCATCGGTCGCAATATTCCACAGCGTGGCATAGCCGGGACGCTGCGACTGAAAGCAGATCGGCGTGGTGCTCCCGATCCGCAGGTCACCCGGATCGATGGACACCGAAACCTCGACAGCAGCGCCATCGTTGAACGGGACAGGGGTAATCTTGCGGGTGCCGCCAGATGTCTGCGCCAGGCCGCACGACAACGCTGCCGCGAACCACAGGGCCGCAAACCCCAGAATTCGAAAACAGCGATCCGTCCTCATGACACAACCGCCTATCAGGGTGACACACCACAGTGGCCAATACACCGTTTTTACACAACGAACAGTTTCATTGTTGCTGTCTGCAACACGGGTCCGGTCGATCCAGACACGGGACGCCGGGATGAACACAAAAAAGGGCCACCCGAGGGCAGCCCTTTTCGTCGGCGAATGCCGAAGAATCAGCGCTTTGAGAACTGGAAGCTGCGACGCGCCTTGGCCCGGCCGTATTTCTTGCGCTCGACCACGCGGCTGTCGCGGGTCAGGAACCCGGCGGCCTTTAGAATGCCACGCAGGTCGGGCTCATAATGCTGCAACGCGCGGCTGATGCCATGACGCACGGCACCAGCCTGGCCGGACAGACCGCCACCGTTCACCGTGCAGAACACGTCGAACTGGTTGTAGCGATCGGCGATCAGGAACGGCTGGGTCAGCAGCATGCGCAGCACGGGACGGGCAAAATACACACCCACGCGCTTGCCGTTCACCTGGATGTCGCCTTTGCCCGGCTTGATCCAAACGCGTGCGATGGCGTTCTTGCGGCGGCCGGTGGCGTAGGAACGGCCCAGCGCATCACGCTTCGGCTCGCGCTTCGGAGCAGCCTCGACGCCGGTGGCGGTGGAGACGGCAAGGTCCTTCAGGTCCGCAAGCGTGCGGCTTGCGGGGGCGTCGGTATCGGTTCCGGACATCGTCTCAGACCCTCTTGTTCTTGGAGTTCATGGCGCCGACATCCAGCGGCTTGGGCTGCTGGCCGGCATGCGGGTGCTCGGCACCGGCATAGAGATACAGATGCTTCATCTGGGCGCGCTGCAGCGGGCCGCGGGTGATCATCCGCTCGAC
>JBBROR010000182.1:0-6791 GCA_038229175.1 Acetobacterales bacterium
GATGGGGCCCGCCGCCGACATCATGATGTTGCTGTGGGTGATGCCCACGCCGCGGCGCAGGCGGGAGGCAAGATCCGCCTCGGGGAAGGACTTGCCGCGGACCAGCCCCGCAAAGTCCGAGGTGGCGACGAAAACCAGCGTCTCTGCTTCAGGCAATGAAACTCTCCTAAACCGGCAGCACCACGCGCGCCCGAAGGCCACCGCTGGGACTGTCCTCCAACGTGATCTCGCCGCCATGTGCGCGGATGATATCCCGTGCAATGGTAAGCCCCAGACCTGTCCCGCCTGCGGCCCCACTGGCGAACGGGCGAAAGACCTGCTCGCGCTGGTCCAGCGGAATGCCAGGACCGTCGTCATCTACCATGATCTCGATCGACCGCATCGTGGTCCGTCGCGCCACAAGGCTTACATGGCGGGCGTGCCTGCGGGCGTTGTCCACCAGGTTGGTGATGGCGCGCTTGATGGCGTCCGGCCGCAGCCACAGCACCATGTCCAGCGGCGGATCGAGCGCGATGTCCGAGCCGGTCCGGCGCGCGTTGTTGGCGACGTCTTCCAGCACGGTCCCGAGATCGGTGGCCTGTGCCTGTTCAGTGCCCTCGCCGCGGGCAAAAGCCAGATAACCTTCGATCATGCGGTCCATCTCGGCGATGTCGCCCTCCATATCGGCCACGTCCGTGGCCAGTTCCGGATGCGATTCGAGCAGCGCCAGGGCCAGCCGCAGGCGGGTCAGGGGGGTGCGCAGATCGTGCGACACGCCGGCTAGCAGGTCGGTGCGTTGTGCCAGGAAGCGGCGGATGCGTTCCTGCATCCGGTTGAACGCCGTGGCGGCCTGGCGGATTTCGGCCGCACCTTCCGGCTTGATGGCGCCGAGGTCGCGGCCGATGCCGAACGCCTCGGCGGCCCCTGCCAGCCGTCGCAACGCGCGCACCTGGTTGCGCATGAACAGTGCGGCGATGCCGAACAGCAGCATCGACGAGCCCACCAGCCAGATCACGAACAGGTAGATGGTGCCGGCATAAAGTCGTTTGCGCGGCGCCTGCACGTCCAGCACGCCGTCTGGCATCTGCACGCGGATCAGCACCGAGCGCGGGTCGGTCTTCCAGTCAAGCTGGAACGGTTTGCGGACGCGTTCGGCCAACGCGGCTTCAAGGCCGCCCTGGGTCTCCTGGCCCTGGTCGGCGCCGGGAAGGCTGGCGCCGGGGGAGAACACCATCGACAGCTCCAGCCGGTCCCACGCGCTGTCCAGCGCCCAGGCGCGATCGGCGGTGCCGGGGAAGCGTTGCAGCGTCTCGATCGTGGTGGCGATCTCGCCGGCGATGGCGCCGGAGAAGCGGCGGGAGACGATCTCCAGATGGCTGCCGTAGAAGATCTGCAGCGCCACGCCTTGGACCACCAGCAGCGGGATCAGCATGATCAGCAGCGAACGGCCCAGCAGCGAGCGCGGCAGCATGCGTTTGAAGGACTGGATCTGGTTGTGCAGCGGCAGTTTCATGCGATCAGCGACGTGTCATCATCAGGGTTGGGTCATCATCAGGGGGGGTCATCATCAAGGTTGGGTCATCATCCGGGTTGGGTCATGGTCCGGGTTTGAGCACGTAGCCCCGGCCGCGCACTGTATGCACGAACCGCGGCTCGCGGGGGTCGATCTCGATCTTGCGCCGAAGTCGCGTCATCTGCACGTCGATCGCGCGTTCGCTCGATTCGTCGGTGCCCAGCGCCGCCGCGATGTCCTCGCGGGACAGGACCTCATGCGCGCGCGCGGCCATGGCGGTAAGCAATGCCGCCTCGCCACCGGTCAGCCGGACCGGGCCATGCGGACCGCGCAATTCTCCGCGTACGGGGTCAAAGCTCATCAGCCCGAGCTGGACGGGGCCGGATTGCGGCTCCGGCACGGCGGGAGGCGACACCGCGGCGCGGCGCAGCATGGCGCGGATGCGCAGCACCAGTTCACGCGGCTCGAATGGCTTTGGCAGGTAGTCGTCCGCCCCGGCCTCGAATCCGGCAATCCGATCCTCCGGTGAGCCGGCGGCGGTGAGCAGGATGATCGGCACGCTGGCCCTCTCCCGCTTCAGCGATTGGGTGAGCGACAGGCCACTTTCCCCCGGCATCATCACGTCCAGCACCATCAGGTCGGGTTGCAGGAAGCGAAGCCGATCACGTGCCATCTCGGCGGTGTCGGCGGTGGTGACGCGAAATCCTGCCTCGGACAGGAACCGCTGGAGCAAGGTGCGCAGGCGGGCGTCATCGTCGACCACCAGGATGAGCGACTCGTCGGACATATCCTCAACCTTTGCGCACGCGCGCGGCGCTGTCGGCGCCGTCGATATACTTCCGCGCAGTGTCGTTCATGATCCCGCGCATCACACGGCGAAATCCCTCCACGGCGCCGCTGCCGGCCTCGCGGTAGGCGCTGGCGAGGCGTTCACGTTGTTGTTCGAACAGCCGGCGTTCCAGCGCCTGGCCCTGCGGCGTCAGCACCAGCAGGCGCTGGCGGCGATCGGCGCGGCCCGGATTTTGGGCCACGTAGCCCTGTGCCACCAGTTCGCTGAGCACCCGGGCCAGGCTTTGCTTGGTGATGCGCAACAGTCCCAACAGGTCTGACACCGCGATCTGCGGGTTGCGGCCGATGAAATGCAGCGCGCGATGATGCGCGCGACCAAGTCCGATCTCGTCGAGGATGACATCGGCGGCATTTGTAAAATCCCGGTAGGCGAAGAACAGAAGATCCTGCGCCGTGCGGATCTCCTCTTCGCGCAGGAACAGCAGGTTGGTGCCGGCGCCTGGTGCGGACATCATGGTCTGGGCCGTTCGGGGATGGGTTCTGGTGTCGTTCACGTAAGGCGCGCCTGCGGGTCTGGCATATCTGGCATACCTGTGAATTGGGGCAGGTTCATTGACGCAATCTGTCCGTTCATTATACCGTCAGCCCAGTAAGAGCAACAATATTGCGGAGAGTTTCAAGATGGCGCTCGTTCCTTTCGATGACCGTGACGGCCTTATCTGGTTCGACGGCGTCATGGTGCCCTGGCGGGACGCCAAGATCCATGTGCTCACGCATGGTTTGCACTATGCCTCGGGCGTGTTCGAGGGTGAGCGCGCGTATGCCGGCAATATTTTCAAGCTGCGCGCCCACACCGAGCGCCTGATTGCCTCGGGCAAGATCCTGGGGTTCGATATTCCCTACTCCGCCGCCCAGATCGATGCCGCCTGCAACGAGGTGGTCAAGGCCAACAACCTGACGGATGCCTATGTCCGCCCGCTGGCGTGGCGTGGCACCGAGCAGCTGTCGGTTTCGGCCCAGCAGACCAAAATCCACTTGATGGTTGCCACATGGGCCTGGCCGAACCTATTCGGCGACGACCGCATGAAGGGCGTGACACTGGATATCGCGACGTGGAAGCGTCCGCATCCTGAAACCGCGCCCACGGCCAGCAAGGCGGCGGGCCTGTACATGATTGGCACGCTGGCCAAGCATGAGGCCGAGGCCAAGGGCTTCAACGATGCGCTGATGCTGGACTGGCGTGGCCAGGTGGCCGAGGGCACCGGGGCCAACGTGTTCTTTGTGTTTAACGGCGAGGTGCATACGCCCATCCCCGATTGCTTCCTCGACGGCATCACCCGACGCGTGGTGATGAGCATCGCGCGCCGGCATCAATACAAGGTTGTCGAGCGCGTCATCATGCCGGAGGAGATGGAAAAGGCGAGCGAGGTGTTCCTCGTCGGCACCGCCGCCGAGGTGACGCCGGTGCGCCAGATTGGGCCACACCACTTCAAGCCAGGCGCCGTGACGGCAGAACTCATGGCCGATTTTGAGGCGTTGGTGCGCAAGCAGCCGGCCGAGGTGGAGATGTTGACGGCCGCCTGATCGTTCCCCCCGTTCGGTCTGGGACAGCGCCACCGGCCGGGGGAGGAAACTCTGCCCGGCCGGTGGCATTTCAGGTGCAACTTCGTGCGTCCGGCCCATGTGACGACAGGCCGAAAATTAACGGGAGCCCCCATGCGTACCATCCTGATCGCCTACGCGGCCACTACCGTGATCTTTTTCGCCATGGACTTCGTCTGGCTTTCGTTGGCGCTGAACACGATCTACAAACCACAGCTTGGTGCGCTTCTGCTGGACAAGCCGAACATGCCTGTAGCCGCCGGTTTCTACCTTCTCTACGTGGTGGGCGTGCTGGCCTTTGCCGTCATGCCGGCCCTGGCCCAGGGGGATTGGACGCGGGCGCTGTGGGGTGGCGCCCTGCTGGGGCTTGTGGCCTATGGCACATACGACATGACCAACCTGGCCACCACCGCCGGCTGGTCGCCGATCGTGTCGGTGGTGGACATGGCCTGGGGCACCTTCGTGACTGCCGTTGCAGCAACCGCGGGCTACTTCATCGTGCGGGCCATCTGATTCCGGCTCAAGCGTGACAGCGTCACCTGCCCGAAGCTCTCGCGTATTAGATCATGATGCGTTTGGGTTGCTTCACCCAAACGCATCATGATCGGTAAAACAAAGGCTAGAGCGTCATGATTTTGATTCTACCCAAAATCATCACGCTCTAAAAAGCCTGGAATCGGGCAGTCAGTACCGTTTGAACAGCACCCTCCGCGCCAGCCAGCACCCGATCTCGGCGGCGATGATGGCCCCACCGCGCCGCACGAAGCGAACGGTCCAATCCCCGGGGGGCGAATGATCCAGCGCGCGCGGCATCGGCAGCCGCCATAGGTCTTCGCCCACCGACACCATCGGCTGCATGAAGCCCGCGCCGAGATATCCGGAGAACGCGCCAAAGACGGCACCCGATTCCGACACGCAGGTGAAATCCGCCGCGTATTCGTCTGAATGGAACACACCGCCGACGTCCAGCGCAGCCTCGCCGGTACACGGTGTGAGGACGCTGAACAGATTGTCGCCACTGCGCTCCATCCGGATACCTTCCGCGGTTCGGCGCAGCACCACGAGGCCCGCCCGCGCCTCGTCGTCTCGACCAAGGCTGAGCGCTTCGGGGCTGAGGCCCGCGAAATACAGGTTCACCGATTGATCCCGCGTGGGCTCCAGTCGCACCACCAGCCCGGTTTCCGGCTCCTGATAACGGCCTTCCCACGGCGTGGCCGAGCCACCTGGGCCTGATTGCGTGGGTGTCGGCACCAGTTGTGCCAGCAGATCCAGCGCCGCCGCGCGGGGATCGGCCATGTGGTTGAACAGCACGACCACGGAAATGCGCTCGGACGGCAGATAGAACCTTATGCTGCGCCACCCCCTGAGGCCGCCGCCATGGCCGGTGCCCTTGATGCCGAGCATTTCGACCTGCCCGAGGCCGAACGCATAACGGGCCACCGCGCCGTCGGCAAAGCGGGAGGCTACGGACTGGCGCTGGTAGAGGCTGGTGGGGTCGTTGCGTGTGGCGTCGATGTGGTGTTCCCAGGCGATCATGTCGTCCAGGCTGGCGCCGATGCCAGCGTCGCCAGTCCAGCGGACCTTGTTCACAGCCGGGCGGAAACCTGCTTCGAGGCTGCCTTCGTAGCCCACCGTGCCATCCGGCATCACGGACGTGTCGGCGCAGAGCAGGGCGGTTGGCATGCCCGCGGCATCGAAGATCCGCGTGCGCAGCAACTCCGCGAAATCACGGCCGGCGCGTTCTGCCGTCACGTCGCCCAGCAGACGAAAATTCTGGTTGCAGTAGGAATATTGCGTGCCCGGCGTGAAATGCAGGCTGGATGTCAACGCGATCAGATGGCGGGCCTGGGCCTCATCGAACGGTGCCTCCACCGGCGAGCCGCACAGCATGGCGGTGGCCCAATAGTCGCGCAGGCCAGATTGATTGTGCGCCAGATGCAGGGCGGTGGGGGCCACGCCTTGAAGCAGCGGCATGCGGGCACGAATGGCCTCATTCAGCACCAGCGGGTCGGGGGTCTGGTCCAGCATCAGGCCGCAGGTGAATTGCTTGCTGATGGAGCAGATGCGGAACAGGGTCTGGGGCGTGAACGGCAGACGGCGTTCGAGATCGGCGAAGCCCCAGCTGTGCCGCGCCAGGATTTCTCCATCCCGCAGCACCGCAACCGCGCCGCCCGGACCGGGATAGCTGGTGGGCAGGCGGGAAAGCGCCAGATCCAGATTGGTCAAAACCGACATACGCCCATCCCTGCTACACTGCGCGGGATGGTATCAGGCGCCGCCGCTCCCCGGAAGGAGAACGGCGGTTTTTGTGTGCTTCAGCGCACCTGCTGGATGGCCGAGAGCACCCAGCGGCCGCCGGGGGCGCGCAGGAAGGTCCAGACCTCGGTCGCCATGCTGCGCTGGTCGGGGCTGCCGGCGGTCACGCGGCCGGTGCCGTCACGGGTGACGTCGAGCATGGAGAAGCGCATGGCGACGGTTGCATATTCACGGCCATCTTCGGCCCAGGCCTCGGACAGGTCGCCCTGTTCCAACTTCACGTCGGTGACCGCATTGCGCTCGCCGCGGCTGGTCTGCTCGGCAAGTTGCTCGCCGAAATACGCCACCATTTCAGGCGTGGCCACCATGCGCAGCGTGTTCAGGTCATGCTGTGTCCAGGCGGCCTGCACCGACTGGAGCAGCTTGTCGAACGTTTGAAAATCGGTTGGCGTGATGTCCACGCGCGGGGCCACCGGGCCACCGCCGCCACCCATCGGGCGCGGCGGCGCCTGGTTGGCGCCGGAATTGAACATCGCGGGCCCACCGGCCATGGCAGGCCGACGGTTCATGAACAGCCGGATCAGGAAGCGGGCGATGAAGAAGATCAGCGCCATCTGGATGATGAAGCCCAGTATGCCGCCGAAGCCGGAGA
>JBBROR010000183.1:0-6784 GCA_038229175.1 Acetobacterales bacterium
GTGGGCGAGATGGCGTTGCCGGTGCAGCCGACCTGCCTTACGTCCCCATTCGGCGTGCGCCCGGCGCCGGGGCCCAACGCCATCGGATTTCACAACGGCATCGACCTGCGCGCACCCGCCGGGGGTGCCGTGACAGCCGTGGCGGATGGCCGCGTGCTGGGCATCGACCGCAAGGGCGCCGGCGGGTTGCAGATCGCGGTGCTGCACCAGGGCGCAGGCGGCCCCTATGTGGCGCTGTATTCCCATCTGGGCATTCTTGCCCCGGCGTTTGCGCAAGGACGCAACGTGGTCAAGCGCGGCGAGCGCCTGGCGCGCATCGGGCGAACCGGCGTGACCTACGGCACGCATCTGTTCTTCGAGATCAAGGTGGCCGGCCAACCCGTCGATCCCACCCCGTTGTTTCCAATCGCCCCCTGTCCTGGGAAGTGATCGGCCAGGGGTGGCCTTGGCGACACCGAGTGGCTAACCTTGAGTGCGGCTTCCGAACGCGCCGATCGATACGGCCCCGATATTTTTACATGGAAGACCTGAAAAAATTGCTGGGGGTGGTTTGCATCTGCCAGGGCGTGTGTTACGTCGGTTCCATGACGAATGCATCACAGATTATTTCTGCTGTAACAATCACCCTCCTGACGGCCTTCGTGCCCATCGCCAGCGCCTCTGCCGCAGACACCTGCGGGTCGATGCTGATGCCAGCTTCCGCGTTGAAACAGGTGGCACGCGGGTTCACCTCCACGCACTCAGGTGTCGATCTCACGGCTCCCTACGGCTCCGCGGTGCGGGCAGCTGCAACCGGAAAGGTCGTGTTTGCAGGAACTTACTTCGGTTATGGCAACATGATTGACCTACAGCACGAAGATGGCACCGTGACGCGCTATGCGCATCTGTCTGCCTTCGCACGCGATGCAAAGTTGGGGCACGGCTACGCGGTGGGTGAAGCGATGGGGAATGTTGGCACTAGCGGCCATGCACACGGCGCGCACCTTCATTTCGAAGTTCGCATCCACGGACGTGCCACCGATCCGAAGCCATTCCTCGCTTTGGCCAGTTGCCCGACGCAGCCTGGGGTCACGATCGAAGAAGCCAGCGCGCGAGACGGTCGTCCAGGCGGCTTGTTCCAATAAGTCTCGGCTTGCGTGACTACGGGCGGTCTTTAACCACTTTCAAAACGCCGGCGCCGTAGCGCGCGAGCTTGGACGCGCCAACGCCTTTGATCTGGCCCAACTCGTCCTCACCGCTCGGGCGCATGGCGGCGATTTCCCGTAGCACGGTGTCGTGGAAAATAACGTAGGGCGGCACGGATTGCCCCTTGGCCTCGCCGGAACGCCATTGGCGTAGCGCGTCGAACAGCGTGGTGGCCTCAGAATCCAGCCCCTCCGTGGCGGCCACGCGAGGCTTGGTGTCACGCGATGCACGGGCACGAGGTGGTGCAACCAGAATATCGTCGCGCAGCATCACCTGGGCTTCCCCGCGTAGGATAGGGCGGGCGCGGTCGGACACGATGCTGACGGTGGCGTATTCGCCCATGTCCACCTCCAGCACGCCGCGCGCGATCAACTGGCGCATCACGCCGCGCCAATAGTCCCGGCTGCGATCGGCGCCGATGCCGAACACCGACAGCGCCTCGTGGTGAAACTTGCTGGCAGCCTCGCTCGCCTTGCCCATCAACACGCCGATCACGTGCAGGGCGCCGAAGCGCTGGCCAGTGCGGTGGATGGCTGACAGTAGTTTCTGTGCGTCGATGGTGCCGTCGAATTGGCCCACGGGGGTTTTGCAGTTGTCGCAGTGGCCGCAAGGCTGCGGCAGTTCTTCGCCGAAACAGGCCAAAAGCTGCCGCGTGCGGCAATCAGCGGTCTCTGTCAGGCTGATCATCGCCTCTAGCCGGGTGCGCATGGCGCGCTTCTGGCTTTCGGGCGCGCCGCTCATCTGCAGGAAGTGCCGGGCGCGGGCGATGTCCTCGCCACCATAAAGCAGCAACGTGTTGGACATATCGCCGTCTCGCCCGGCCCGGCCGATCTGCTGGTAATAGGATTCCGGGCTGTCGGGCATATCGAGGTGCACCACGAAGCGCACGTCGGGCCGGTCGATGCCCATGCCAAAGGCGATGGTGGCCACCATCACGATCGGCTCGCCGGAGCGAAACCGCATCAGCGCGGCGCGCTTGATGTCGGGTGCGATGCCGGCGTGGAACACGACGGCGGGGTAGCCCTTGGCGATCAGCGAAGCGGCGATGCGCTCGGTCTTGGCGCGGCTTCCACAATAAACGATGCCGGTCTCGCCCCGGTGGCGCGCCAGCAGCGACAGCAGCTGCCCGGTCTCGCCGATCTTTGCCTCGGCGGCGATCTGCAGGTTGGGGCGGTGAAAGGAGGCTGCAAACACCGCGGCCCCCTTCATGCCCAACGCATTGAGGATATCCTCACGCGTGCGCGGATCGGCCGTGGCCGTCAGCGCCACCCGCGGCACGCCGGGGAATCGCTGGGGCAGCACCGCCAGCTCACGGAATTCGGGGCGGAACTCGTGGCCCCACTGGCTCACGCAATGCGCCTCGTCGATGGCGATCAGCGCAATCTCGATGCGCTGCAGACGCTCCATCGTGCCCGTGCTGAGCAGCCGCTCGGGCGAGACATACACAAGATCCAGCCGTCCGCCATCCAGCTCCCGGCCTATGCGCCGCGCCTCGTCCGGGTCGACCTCGGAATGCAGCGCAGCGGCGGCCACGCCAAGCTGGCGGAGTGCTGCCACCTGGTCATCCATCAGCGCGATCAACGGCGACACGATCACCGCCGTGCCGGTGCGGCACAGAGCCGGAATTTGATAGCATACGCTTTTGCCGCCGCCGGTGGGCATCAGCACCAACGCGTCGCCACCCGCCGTCACGTGATCAACGGCGGCTTCCTGCAGCCCGCGAAACACAGGATAGCCGAACACCCGACGCAGCATTTCGCGCGGGGAGACCGGCTGCTGCGTCAGAAGGAGGTCGGAGACACCTTCGGGCAAGGCGACTATTTCGCGCCGATAGCGATCGTCACGCGGCGCGACTCGATCCCGGCCAGCGCGAAATCGGTGCTGCCATAGGCAACCTGATCGATGCGCGTGGCCGCCACACCCAATCCCACGAGCGCATCCGTCACCTGCTGCGCGCGAAGGGCTGAAATCAGCGAATTGGCGCGGGCGGACCCCTCCGGGTCGGAGGTCCCGGTGACGATGACCTTGTCGGACGGTTCGGCCTTGGCGGCGACGGCGGCGGCCTGGATGATCAACTGCGCACGGCTGTCGAGAGCACCCGACCAGGTTTCGAAAAACACCACGAAGTCGCGCGTGGGAGCCTGCGCGTAGGCCGGCACGGCGAAGCAGAATGCCGCGGCAAGAATGCAAAGTCGGCGCATCGGAGATCCCTTTGGAAACATGTTTCGCAGCATACCTGCCTTTCGCCCCGCGGTCGCGTCAATCAGCTTGAAGCGGCCGCGGGCACACTGTCGCATCACGGAACGATCGCTGGCGAGACCGCGCGAATACGCGCTTGGCGACTGCACGGGTTCAGGATGCTGGCCGGCGGCTGAAATTCGGGCGCGGCGGCAGGTGGTGTTTGGCCCTTGGCGCAGACGCAGTAGAAGGCTTCATGCCCATCACGCTCGACCAACTCCCGCTAGGCCAGGAATTTCCCTGCGGCATCTTCACACTGACCGAAGCCGAGATCATCGCCTTCGCCAGCGCCTTCGACCCACAACCCTGGCATCTCGACGACGCCATGGCACAGCAAACGTATTTCCGGGGCCTGTGCGCGTCGGGCCTACACACCCAGGGGGCCGCCATCGGACTGGTGGTGCGCGCCATCGCCGATGTGGCGATCATCGCCGGCGGATCGCTGCACGAGGCGAGGTTCTTCGTGCCGGTGCGTCCCAACCAGCCCTATCACGTTCGGGCGACCTGGACTGCGGCGCGGCCATCGATCAGCAATCCTGCCCGCGGCGTGGCCTCCATCACCATCGTGGCGCGCGATACCGAAGGCGTTGCCGTGATGGAGTGCGGCGTAACCTACATCGTGGGGCGATAAGCGCCCGGCAGTGTTGTCACCGCACCCGGCAAAAAGTGCCCAACAGACATTTACCCGCCCAATGAAATCAGAGACCTGTCTCTGGCACGGGCCTCGCTTTGTCTGACCTGATGCAACTTCGGAAGAGCAGGTCATGTCCATCAACGCCATCAGCCATGTCGCCAATATCTGGTCCCGTGCCACGTCCGCCCTGTCGCCCACGCCACAGGCGCAAGGAATGGACACCGCCAAGCCGAACGAGGCGGGTGGCAGCAAGGCGGCACCCAACCAGGCCGGCAGCCCGTCGGCCCCGCCCTCGCCGTTCCAGTCGCTGTCATCGGACCTGCAGCAGGCGTTGATCCAGATGCAGGCGCAAAAATCTACAAAAGGTTAGCGCAGCAGCCACATCCCCACCGCGATCGCCCCCAGGCCCACGAACAAGGCGGCCGAAAGCGGCTCGTGCAGCAGCAGCGCGCCGGCGGCGATGCCGAACAGCGGGGTGAGGAAGGTGAAGCCGGAGATCTGCGTGGCCGGATAGGTGGAGACCAGCCAGAACCAGGCAAGGTAGCTGGCAAACGCCACCACCACGCTCTGATAGAACAACGACGCCCAGGCGAAATGCGTCGCTACCGGAAAGGAGCCCAAATCGCCGACGAACCAGGCCGCGCACAGTAAAATCGGCGTGGAGCCGCCGATCTGGTAGAACAACAACCCGGCCGGGGATGTCGCGCGCAGGCCTGGGTTCGCCTTGACCAGCACGGTGTTGATGCCCCAACCCAATGCGGCGGCGGCGCACATCGCGTCGCCCAGCAGGCTGCCACCGCCGTTCCTCAGCCCTTGGGCGAACGCCGCGGCCACGCCGCAGAACGCGATCACCAGGCCCAGCATCTGTCGCGGTCGCAGCCGCCCATCAGACAGGAACAGATGCGCGCCAAGGGCGGTGAAAAACGGCGCGGTATAGAGAAACAGAACCCCGCGCGAGGCGCTGGTCAGGCCCAGGCCGGAATACAGCAGCAGAAACTCGATGCTGAAGCAGGTGGCGGTCGCAAGCCCAGGCCATCTGCCGCTGCCAGGTGCGAACAGGCCGGCCAACGCGCCGCGTCCGTCGCGCAGCACGATCCACAACGCCACCAGCACGGCCGCGATGAGCGAGCGCAAGGCCGCCTGGAGAAATGGCGGCAACCCTTCAGCCACCGCCTGCTTGATGGCGACCTGCTGCATGCCCCACAGCGAACACAGAAAAACGAGCAGCGCGATGGCGCGCAGGTCGACCTTGCTACGTCGCTCCATGATGCCCGTCAGCGACCCTGAAACACGGCGGCGCGCTTGCCCAGGAACGCGGCCTTGCCCTCGGCATGATCCGCCGTCAGGAACAGGGCGGACTGCGCGTTGCGTTCCCATTCCAACGCATCCGCCAAGCCGTGGGAAAGATAGGATTTCGTCATGGCGATCGGCAACGGCGCCGCTTGGCCCAGCGCTTCGGCCATCGCCATCGCGGTCTGAAGCGCCGTGCCTGCCGGGACCACACGATCGATCAGCCCGATCGCCTCGGCACGCGTCGCGCCAAGCTTTTCGCCGTGCAGCAGGATCTGTCTCGCCCTGCCCTCCCCCACACGGCGCGGCAGCGTGTGCAGCAGGCCGAAATCGGCAACCAGCCCGATGCCCCCGAAGCCTGCCATGAAGCGGGCGTCATCGGCGGCCACCACGGTGTCGCAGCACAGCGCCAATGCCAGCCCTGCGCCAACCGCCCAGCCCTCGACCGCCGCGATGATCGGTTTGCTGCTTGAGATCATCGACCGCACCAGCCGATGCGTCAGCCGAAAGCGCTCCCGGCCGGCAGCGATGTCGGAGACGTTCATGCCGCTGATGTCGCCGCCGGCGCTGAAATTGCCGCCGCCGCCGGTCAGCACGATGCAGCGCAGGGTGGCGTCGGCTTCAAGCCGATCCATCGCCTCGGCCAGGGCCGCGCGCATGGGAATGGCCAGCGCGTTGCGGCGTTCGGGATAATCCAGCGTCAGCACGGCGGTGGCGCCGTGGCGGTGCTCAATGAGCATGAATGCGCATCAGAAAATCAATTCCGCCTGGGTCGCCGCGATCAGCGCCTCGCGCGTGACCTCGGGCGCCATCTCCACCACCGCAAATCCTGCCTCCGTCACATCCAGCACTGCCATGTTGGTGTAGACGCGCTTGACGCAGGCCAGTGCCGTCAACGGATACCCGCAGCGATGCACCAACCTGGGGCGGCCGTCCTTGGTGGTGTGCTCCATCAGCACCCAAAGCCGCTTGGCGCCGGCAGCAAGGTCCATGGCGCCACCGACCGCGGGGGCAGTGTCGTTCTCACTGGTCGCCCAGTTGGCGATATCGCCGTTCTCCGCCACTTCGAACGCACCCAATACGCACAAATCCAGATGCCCGCCGCGAATAATTGCAAAACTGTCGGAATGGCTGACATACGAGCCGCCCTGGCGAAGCGTGACATGCTGCTTGCCGGCGTTGATCAGCCACGGATCGGCATCTTCAGCGGCCGGTGCGGGGCCCATGCCAAGCACGCCGTTCTCGGAATGAAAAACCACTTCCCGATCTACCGGCACCTGGTCGGCCACCATCGTTGGCATGCCGATGCCCAGGTTCACGTACCAGCCCTCGGGAATATCGGCCGCGGCACGGGCAGCCATCTCGGTGCGGGTCCAGAGCTTCATGTGCTGGCTCCATTGATTGCAAAGATTCGATCGACGAAGATGCCGGGGGTGA
>JBBROR010000184.1:0-6773 GCA_038229175.1 Acetobacterales bacterium
CGTAAGCGTAACAAGGGGAAGGCAGACACCATGAATATCCAGGATGTCCTCTATTATGGATTGTGGGCTGGCCTTTTCTTTTTGTTCATGCGGTTCGGCTGCGGTCACCACATCATGGGGCACGGTTATCGTCGTCACGAGGCAAAACCTGCGAATTCTGAGACACCGACCGGTCGTCCGGTCGATCCGTCACAACCATGGGCCACGGGCAAGGAACATCATTGATGAACGCCGTTAGTATAAACGCAATCAGGCCACCGCCTGCTGTCGACCGCCATGCCCAGGCGATACCTGTCATGGCGTTGGGGATGGCGCTCGGCCTGTTCTTCGTGATCTCGTTTCTGATCTGCGTGACGACCTTTCTTATACCCGGACTTCCGGTCAGCCACGCCATGCTGACACTCTTCCTGCCCGGCTTCGAGCTGCTGACGTGGCAGAGCTTCTTCATCGGATTGGTGGAAAGCTTCGTCTGGGGCTGGTATGTCGCCCTGATCTTCGGGCCGCTCTACAACTTTTTCACACTGCGCTGGTCATGAGGGCTCGCACGAGCGGCATCACCGCACCGGCGCAACGTGCCCATGTTCTACTGTTGCTGTTTCCGTTGCTCGCACTGCTTTTGTCGGGCTGCGGCTTCAACAGCATCCCCACGTACGAGGAAGCGGCAAAGGCCAAGTGGTCGGACGTGCTGAACCAGTATCAGCGCCGGACCGATCTTATTCCGAACCTGGTCGAGACCGTCAAGGGCTTCGCCAAGCAGGAAAGCAGCGTGCTCGAGGCCGTCACGGCAGCGCGTGCGCAGGCGACTTCGATCAAGGTCGACGCCAGCACTATCACGGATCCGGCGACGTTCAAGAAGTTCCAGGACGCCCAGTCGCAACTATCAGGTTCGCTCGGCCGACTGCTCGCGATCTCGGAGAGCTATCCCACCCTGAAGTCGAACCAGAACTTCCTCGCCTTGCAGTCGCAGCTCGAAGGGACCGAGAACCGCATCGCGGTCGCCCGGCGTGATTACATCGAGGCGGTGCGGCTTTACAACACCGAGTTGAAGACCTTTCCCGGCAGTGTTTGGGCGGCAGTCTTCTACCGCGGCAACAAGCCTATGGAGGAATTTTCGATCGCCGACAGTGCCAAGACCGTGCCTCCGGTGAAGTTCTGAGGCCCGCGGCGATGATCCGTCACGCCGTCATCGCCATCGCAGCCTGGCTGTGCCTGACATGCTCCGTTCTCGCCCAGACCGCCCCGACGTCCGCCCTCACCTTCCCTGGGCTGTCGGGCCGGGTGGTGGATGACGCAGGCCTTCTCTCGGTGGCGGAACGCGATGCGCTCACGCGCTCGCTTGCCGCCCTTGAGGCAAAGACGACGGATCAGCTCGTTGTCGTCACGCTGAAAACCCTGCAAGGACGGCCCATCGAGGATTACGGCTACCAGTTGGGACGGGCGTGGGGCATCGGCCAGAAAGACAAGGACAGTGGCGCGTTGCTGATCGTGGCGGCCGGTGAACGCAAGGTCCGGATCGAAGTGGGATATGGCCTCGAAGGCACGCTGACCGACGCGGCCACCAAGATCATCATCGAAGACACGATCCTGCCGCGCTTCAAGGCCGGAGACTTTTCGGGCGGCATCAAGGCGGGGACCGCGGCTATCGCGCAACTGCTGGCCGGTGATGCGGCGACCACGCGAGCCTCCCCACAGGGTTCCGTCCCTGCAGAGCGTCGGCACAGTGCTTCGATGCCGCTCTGGCTCGTCATTGTTCTGGGGCTGGCTGGTGTCGGGATGCTTATCGTCTGCACCGTGATGGGCGGTCGCGGGCCATGCAGCTTCATCATGCAGATACTGTTCCTGATGGTGCTGTCGGGAAGAGGCGGCTCGTCGCAGGGGAGATCGTCCTCCTTCTCGGGTGGCGGCGGATCTTTCGGCGGCGGCGGAAGTTCGGGGAGTTGGTAGATTGATTACGGATAACGACAGGACCCGCATCAGCCAGGCGATCCGCGAAGCCGAGTTGCATACTGCAGGGGAGATCTTTTGCGTTATCGCCCGGCAGTCGAGCGACTACCGACTGGTACCGCTGGGCTGGGCCGCCGTTGCCGCACTTTCCGTGCCGCTGCCGCTTCTCTATCTGACAACCTGGTCGGCTCCGGTAGTCTACCTGTTGCAGATCATCGTCTTCCTGGCCGTAGCCGGTGCGTTATCGAACCAGCGGATACGATTAGCCACGGTGCCGCGGCAGACGCGCCACGGCCACGCCCATGCGGAGGCAATGCGACAGTTCCATTCGCAGGGAATCGATAAGACTGAACATCGCACCGGCGTGCTGATCTTCGCGTCGACCGCCGAGCGTTACGTGGAAGTGATCGCTGACGCGGGAATTAACGACCGGGTGGTCGCCTCAGTATGGGACGACGCGGTTGGCGCACTGGTCGCCTCGATAAAGGCGGGTAATCCAGGCGACGGCTTCGTCACCGCGATCGAAAAATGCGGCGCCGTTCTGGCCGTGCATTTCCCGCCGGGCGCACTGAAACACGATGAACTTCCAGACAAGCTGCTCGAGTTGTAATATCAACGCCGTGTTGGCCGGCGGCGGCGCGCAAAACACAGACCCATACCAGCATACTGTCGACTGCGTCCTGCCTATTGTCTTGGGGCACGACACCGTGTGGGCAGCCTCGTCAACCCCCAAAACGCCGATCGGTGCTCATGCCATTACCAGCCTCATCCGGGCTATAGTTCAGTTGCTAAAAGAAGGGGTCCGTGACGGCGGCGATTTACAGACCTGTTCAAAGTGGTGACTGACCGAGGGGGGTTTATGGGACCAGGCCCGGTGGCAGATTGGCCACATGACGAGCCACTTCCCCCGGTCGGGCAAGCCATATCCGGTCCCGATGGGCGAGCACGTGCTCCAGCGCCCGCCGCAGGGCAGCCAACCTGAACGGCTGTCCGATGATGAACGGATGCAGGACAATACTGCACACCAGGGGGTATTTCGCCGAAAGCCTCAGCATTTCGTCAAACTGGTCGATGATCATGCTGGCGAACTCGGCCGGCGAGTGCTGCCGAAACACGATGGCCGGACTATCATTCACCTCGATCGAGTAGGGAACGGACAGGATCGGCCCGGCCCGCGTGGACATCCAGAATGGCTGATCGTCGGCTGGCCAGTCCATCACGTAGCTGAAGCCCTCTTCTTTCAGCAGGTCTAACGTCACTGCGCTTTGCGCGATGTAGGGGCCCAACCAGCCGGCGGGCGTGCCGCCATGGCGCAGGATCGCGTCACGGCTGTCCTGGATCAGCCGGCGTTCGTCATCTTCCCAAAGTTGGTCCTGCCGCTCCGCATTGGATCGGCCGTGGCCAACCAACTCGTCACCGCGCGCAAGAAGGGCAGGGGCAATCTCCGGGCAAAGATCCAGCACCGAAGCATTGACGTTGTGGGAGCAAGGGACTGCCAACTCGTCCAGCAGGTCCAGCAAATACCACAGCCCGACACGGTTGCCGTAATCGCGCCAGGCGTAGTTGCGTTGGTTCTGTGCCGCACCCGGCTGCGCGCTGTCGGACCCTAGCCCGGCGCGATAGGCAAAATGCTCGATGTTGTTGGAGATGACGACGGCCAGTCGCTTTCCATCCGGCCAATCGTAGACCGGGCGCCGGGGGATCGCGCTGTGGGGATAGCGGCCATGGGTAGGGAGTTTCATGTGCCGACCCGAAGATCGCGACCGCGCGGATCGGGCCGGTGGTGCCGCCGCGGATCTTCAGCGGAGAGCCCGCGAAGCGGACCCGCCCGCAGCCAACCAGCTTGTCCAGGTTGGCCACGCCCTCGATATGCATAATGCCGCACTCGCCGCATCTGAAGGTTTGCCTCGCCTTCAGGCGCCGGTGTGGCGATCAGCATGGGCAGCGGGGACGGGCGGACCTGGCTGCGGTGGAGCAGTCCGCGGCTGAGGTTGATCGTTTCCATGGGCATGCTCCTGGGCAAGAGGTTTTCGAAAGGGTGGCATGGCTGTGCGGCACCCGCGCCAGGATGGTGGCGGACAAGGTGGATAAGTCGCAATGGCCGGAAATTTGGCCTGGTGCGCGCTCATTAATCGGGAGATCCGGACGGGTTTAAACAAGCATGAGGTTTGGATGCCGATGAGCAGTCTGATTTTGTGGGCCAAAATTTCCTGACGCTTGGGTCGTAAGCGTCAGGTTTGGACCATTAGCCGGGAGCAGCGCCCTGCGTGCCGACGTAGACGGCATAGAGCGACTGGCTTCCGGCCATGAAGAGGCGGTTCCGCTTCGGGCCACCGAAAGCCAGGTTGCCGACAACCTCGGGGATGCGGATACGGCCGAGCAGCTTGCCGGCTGGGTTCCAGACTGTGACGCCGCTGTAGCCGACGTTGCGACCGGCGTTGCTGGAGATCCAGGCGTTTCCCTCGACGTCGAACCGGATGCCGTCCGGGCCGCACTTGATGCCGTCGACCATGCAGTCGGTGAACAGACGCTGGCCTGCGGGCTTGTTATCGGCGCCGACGTCAAAGACGTGGACGTCCCCTTTGCCGCCTGCACCCTGATCGCCGGGGCCTTTGCCGGTGCTGATGACGTAGAGCTTCTTGTAGTCGGGTGAAAACGCCAGGCCGTTGGGGTCTGGCACCTGCTCCTCGCGGACGACGAGATCCAGCCTTCCGGATGGGTCCCACCGGTAGACGTTGGTGGGAAGCTCGCGTTTCCCCGTGATGAAGCCGGCGGGTTGGCCCAAGGACGGGTTGAGTTTGCCCTGCGGATTGGAGGGGCCGCCGGCGGCGTCTGGCTCGCCTTCGTAGAGTTGGCCGCCGTAGGGGGGGTCTGTGAACCAGACGCTGCCATCCGGGTGGGGAACGGCATCGTTGGGAGAGTTAAGGCGCTTGCCTTCGAACCGGTCCGCCAGCACCGTGGCCGAGCCATCGAGTTCGTAGCGTACGACGCGACGGGAGAGGTGTTCGCAACTGATCTGACGTCCCTGGAAATCGAAGGTATTGCCGTTGCTGTAGTTGCTCGGGCTGCGGAACACGCTGACGTGGCCGTCGTCTTCGAGCCAGCGCATCTGGCGGTTGTTGGGGATATCGCTCCACAGGAGGTAGCGGCCCTGGGCACACCAGGCAGGGCCCTCCGCCCACAGTGCTCCGGTCCAGAGGCGGGCGATGGAAGTATTGGGCTGGATGAGGCCGTCGAAGACGGGGTCGACGGTGAGGATGTCGGGGTCGGTGAAATAGGTGGTAGGCGCCCCGCCGGGGCCGAAGTCTCGCGGGGGGGTGGTGATGGTGGTTGGGGGCGCGGCGGGCTTAGATTGGGCGAGGGCCTCTGAGGCGGCGGCGGTGGCGGCGAGGGCAGCAACGAGGGTGCGTCGGCTAAGCATGGCGGTTTCCTTCAATGCGCGGCCTTGGCGGCCTGTTGTGAGGCAAGGATGGAGGATAGAAAGGACGGGGCAAATCAACATTTCGACAAGAGAGAAATGGGCTTCTTTTCTGAACAAAAAGCAAAAGAATTTTGCGCGCTTTGAGTGATCTCCTCGATACGCAGACGCGAGGGCACAAGGATTCGCGTGCAGCTGTAAGATCCTTGCCTCAGCTGCTGCGGATGGTCACTGGCTGGCGCGAACGCGGCGCGGAGCCGACGTCCGGCTGGCCATCCAGCAGGTTCCGCACCACCTCGACTTCCGCCCCTTGGCGTCTGATTGGCGCACAGGCATCAGGTGAGCCTTCCGATCCACCAAAGCCCGGAAACAGGGTCACAGCATGCCCTTCCACGAAATCCACCCGATTGCCGTTCTCCAGGTCGCTTTCCGACGCCAGCCTAGGGATACCTTCGCAATACACGGCGTGCTCGGGTGAGAGGAACAGCTCGCGCCAAGGCAGCCCATCGCCAAAGGCGCCGGCGGCCACGCGCACCGGCCACACACGCTCCGGCTCGGGGTGGCTGGAGCAATCCACGTCGCGATGGCCAAGCCAGACAACCGGCGGCTGGCGGTGCCGGGATAGCGCAAGGTGATCACCTCGTTATCGACCACGAGGCGCTCCACCGCCACCTCGCCGCGAGGGTTGCCGCTGGAGATGAGATAGCCGCGCGCAGTCGCGTTGAAGCCGGCATCAACCGTCAGAGCGCCCAGTGCCGCATTGCCGCAGTGCGGCATTGCCGCATTGCCGGCGTTGCCAAACTCCACGCTCGACGTCGCATCAACCATCATGTTGATCAGGCCGCCCAGCGCCGTCACCCGAGCGCCGTTGTGCACGTTGGTGGCAAGGTCGGTGGTGAGCGTGCCGCCAACGGCGACTTCTTCTAGCGCGTGATCTTGTGGGCCAAATTCCCTGACGCTCCGGAAGCAAGCGTCAGGTTTGGACCACTAGCCCCTGTTTTATCGAGCATGTTTATGCGTCTGGGTGAAGCAACCCAAACGCATCTTGATCTAGGCCGCGTTCGCCAAACAGGAGGCGATTGATGGGCAAGCGTTCGAAGTTGGCTTACGGGAGAGGACGACCTCACGCGCCACGTTGATCTTTCAGCCGTTTTGCCAGGGGAGCGTGCAGGTTTTTCAAAACGGCCTGGGCTCAGATGGCGCGCGATGGATCTGCCTGCTCTTCGTCGTGGATGGGAAAGACCTGCGTCTGCAGCCAATGCTCGGCAACCGCGTCGTGAGCCTGTCAAGCTCAAAGTCCCGCGTTGCGACCTCGCTTATGGGTGCGTTGAGGCCGCTGTTGACGTGGGCGCCGCTGCCCGGCCTGCCGCACCGCACCGGCCACGGCATCGGGCTCGATGTGCATGAGGAA
>JBBROR010000185.1:0-6729 GCA_038229175.1 Acetobacterales bacterium
AGCACCGCCCCCTGTGCGGCATCGCCCGTGAGCCAGCCGGTTGCGTCGTAGTCGACGATATCACCCAGGGCGCACGCAACGGACGTGGCGGCAAGGAACCTCTCGTGCAACAGAAAACCGTCTGCCCAAAGCTGTAGCCGCCTCGCGCGTCCGCGATGCGCTGACAAGTCGCAGGTGAATTCCACGTGTCTGCGTTCTGGGTGCGGAGCCGCAATCACGTTCGGCCGGCCATAGGCAAGCCATAGTCTGCGGCCCCCGGAGGTGATCAGAACGGGGCGAAGCCGATCGACCGGCACGGCCATGTCGATCTCAACACGCAGCCTTCCCGGTAGGATGTGCAGGCAGGGCTCGGTCATATGAATGGATAGACGGGAAGCGTGTTGGCGATCTCGAAGGCCAACATATCGGCGCCATGCGGAAGGCGCAGCGTGGCCGCCCCATCGGTCCAGCGCCAACTTTCCTCGGGTGCATGCCAACCGGATCCAAGGCTCCAATGCGCGAGCGGGATCCGGCGCCTGCCGGCCATGATGCGACAGACGGCCACGCCCAGACGGCGTTTCTCGTCGTTTCCGATCAGCACGGCCGGTACGGCATGGCGCGACAGCAGCGTGGCGTGTGCAAATGTGCCGCCCGGCAGTGCGAATCGACACCAGGCGCCATCGCATGTGGGCGCCACGATCGCATGGCCGACCCGAAGCATGAGGCCGGGGTCTGCAATGCGGGCATGGCCTAGAAGCAAGGCGCGGTCGGCCAATGTGCGGCGCGGCACGGCAAGGCCCATCCGCTCGGGAAGCTCGAACGCCGGTGCCGGATCGGTTGGCGGATCGGCACAGGCATGCAGCATTGCTTCGGCCCTGCCGCGTATGACCTCGCCTTCGTCGGCGTCGGTGCATATGGCAAACCCTTCGACCGCCAGTCCGCCAATGATCAATGCGTTGCCACCCTCGCTGACCACGCCGTGCCAGACTGCCGCCGAGGGCTCCGGTTCGGGCCGCGTGAGGGTTGCGCCGTTTGTGAGATCGGCGACTTCGGCAAAACCAAAACCTGGAATGCCGATCCGGGCCGTGGCGGGGAGCAGGATGGGTCGGTCAGGGATACCGTTCGCGATGGCGCCTTGCTGAATGAGCACGGGTCGCGACCGTCTGCGGTCGTGGGCGGACAAGTGTGGGATGGAGACCGAACACCTCTGGCGTAAAGGCCTTATCTGGCCTTCCTCGTCCACCAGGGCCTCGTCGTCGTGCAGATGTTGCACGGCAATCGGTCCGCGAGCGGTGTCAAGCATTGTGCCAGGAGCAAGGCACCATAGCCGCAATGGGCCGATCTCGGCAGTTGGCGGCCAACATCCGCGGTCTGCCGCAGTGAGGCCAGAGCTGATCGCGTTCAGGATATGCCTCCATAACAGCTGCCTAATGGGGCAAGTGTTACGGGCGCGACCCCAGCGTTCCAAGATGCCGGTGTGGTTTGATGAACTTATGGCGACATTGCCGAGGCAGTGTCACAAAGAGTTCACGGCCCAGGCAATCTGGACGCATTGACCCCAACGCGCCTCAGCTCTCGGGGGTATAGCGCCAGACCGAGGCAGGTGGGAAGTTGCGCGGCGTCCAGGCTTCACGCTTGGCCAGCAGCTCGTGCTTCTGATACGGGAGCGGCGAGGTGATGCAGTAGCTGTAGTGCAGGAAGCCCACGCCGGGGGCCACGGCCTCGATCGCGTCGATGAAACGCGCCTGCTCGGGCACTGGCAGCAGAACCAGGGGAATCCCGCACACCACGGTGCCGATGCGCCCATGCACATGGGCAGGCAGCAAGGTGGAAAGCTCGCGCGCGTCTCCCTCGATCACGTTCACCCCTGGCAGCACACGGCGCAGATGGGCGGCCATGGTTGGCACGATCTCCACCACATAAAGCTGCTCCGGCGGCAGGCCCGAATCGAGCAAGGCCCGCGAGATCACGCCGGTGCCAGCTCCAAGTTCGACCACTGTCTGATCCGGGGTTCGACGCACCTGGCGCACCACATGCCCGCACAGCGTGGGGGATGACGGCACGATCGAGCCCATCTGCAGCGGGTTTGCGATCCAACGGCGGAAGAACATCCAGGGATTGGATACCGGCTGCGCCGCAGCGCCATCGCTGGACCGGGCAACCAGCTCGGTTTCGCTTGCGTCCTGCTCGGACTGTCCGCCCTTGGAGGCAGTGGCGTTGAGTGCGCCGGTCTTCATCACATGGGTCATCGATTTGTCACTCTTGTGCTCGAAGGCGGCCTTGCGCGGGCGGTGCTAGCGCAAACGCAAGGGCGGGGAAAGGGTCGCCGTGCAACATCATCGTCATCGATTTGAAATCGACCTCGATTGTGTGGCCTGATAGCGGCTTTCGTTGCATCAATCAGGGGGCTATGCTCGCTACTCACGACACTCGGTGCAAGCATCCGGGTCAATGGTCCTGCTTCAGCCACATTGGAAAGCGCAAAACGCCGCCGATGACAGCCCGCATTCTCATCGTCGACGACGTCCCTGCCAATTCGCGGCTTCTGGACGCCAGGCTTACGGCTGAATATTATCAGGTTATAACTGCGCATGATGGGTTCGAAGCGTTGCGACTCGCCCAGGCGTGGCAGCCGGACCTGATCCTGCTTGATGTCGTGATGCCTGAAATGGACGGCTTTGAAACCTGTCGGCAACTTAAATCCGATCCCGAAACACAGCATATCCCTGTGGTGATGGTAACTGCACTGGCGGAGCAGTCCGAGCGTTTGCGCGGGCTGGAGGCGGGTGCCGATGACTTTCTGACCAAGCCGGTGGAATACGATACGCTGCTGGCCCGTACCCGTTCCATGGTGCGCCTCAAACGCTTGCTGGACGAGCTTCGTGCCCGCGGCGAGACGGCCCGCGCTCTGGGGCTGTCGGCGGACAGCATGCAGGTGCCCAGTGTGGCCGGTGCTCGGGCGCTGGTGGTGGATGACTGGGAGATGGGCGCTCAGCAGATCCAGGATGCCCTGGCGCGCGAGGGCATCATCCCAGGCCGTGCTGCCAGCGAGGCGCAGGCGATGGCGCTGACGGCTGCGATTCCGTTCGATTTGATCGTGATCAGCCTGTCAATGACGACCGACGACCCGCTGCGCCTCGCATCTCGGCTGCGCGCGTCCGATATTACGCATGGGATTCCGCAATTGCTGATCGCCGAGCCGGAACAGCGCCCGTTGCTGGTGCGTGGCTTCGATCTTGGCGCCAATGACTGGTTGCAACGGCCGCTCGACGAGAATGAACTTCGGGCGCGCGCGCGCAATCAGATCCGCCGGAAATTCTACCAGGACCGGCTGCGCGCCGATTTCGGCTCGGCGCTGGAAATGGCGCTGACCGATTCGTTGACCGGCTTCTACAACCAGCGCTACCTGATGCGGCATCTGCGCGGCATGCTCGCCGGCGGTCTGTCCAGCTTCATGTCACTGATGATGATCGACGTGGATCATTTCAAGGCAATCAATGACCAGTATGGTCACGCTGCCGGCGACAAGGCGCTGAAGGCCATCGCCGATACGCTGCGCAGCAGGATTCGCGTATTTGATACCATCGCCCGATATGGCGGCGAGGAATTCGTGGTCGTCATGCCCGGGGCTGCCGCAGATGATGCGATGATCGCTGCCGAGCGGCTTCGCACCGCAATCCAGGACATGCGGTTCAGCCCGATCGAGGGACAGGAGATCAGGCTGACCGTCAGCATTGGAATTTCGCTTGCCGATGGACCACATTGTACTGCCGAGACGCTTCTGCAGGCAGCCGATCATGCGATGTATCAGGCCAAGCGCGCAGGGCGAAATCGCAGCGTCACCGCGTAATATGCGTCTGGACGAAAGACGGACAAAACCCGCTGTTCCGGCACTATCTCGACGCTATGTCGAAATCCTGGCTCCCGAGAGCCAGTCGCCGCCGGCCGGGCGTGGCCCGACCGCACGCCGTCGTAATCCGGGCAGGGCCCGGCCTACGGCATCACTTGATTTTCGCTTCCTTGAAGACGACGTGCTTGCGCGCCACCGGATCATACTTGTTGAATTCCAGCTTGCCGGTCTGCGCGCGTGCATTCTTCTTCGTCACATAAAAATACCCGGTGTCAGCGGTCGACACGAGCTTGATCTGGACGGTGTTCGTCTTGGCCATAGCGATACCCTCTTTGAGGGGCCGAAACTTGGCGATATCCGCCGGTGCCGTCAAGCCCAATCACACAATGGCTTGCGAGCCAGAGCGACATCGCCTGAGGGTCCTTCAACCGTGCGATAAAATTGCTCAATGGGCCATGGAGCTGAAATGGGATAGCGTCACACGTCTGAAAGCATCACGCATCAAGGCATAACAGGAGCCGGGATGAGCGCGGTCGCGTAGGCGATCGGTGTCTCGATCAGGAACCGGGCCGCCATCAGGTCGGTGTCGCGGCCCTCGCTGGCCGGGCAGGCGTTGCGGATCTCCAAAATCTCGGCCGGTGGCATCGGGGCGCGGGCCTCCCTGTGGCGGGTCAGCGCGCGGGCCATCGGCTGATGCGCCTGTGCCAGCTCCGCCAGGACGCGTTTCAGCGGCACCTCTCCCAGGCTGGTGCAAACCTGCGGCAGCACGCCCAGCGCCTGCAGCGGCCAGCCCAGCGGTGCCAGCACGCGGCTCCATGTCAGCGACAGCGCTCCGCCATCGGGCAGCGGCAAAATGGTCTGCACCAGGCCCTTGCCCAAGGTGGCGCTTCCCACCACCACGGCGCGGCGCTGATCCGCCAGCGCCGCAGCCAAAATCTCGGCCGAGCTGGCCGTGCGGCCATCCACTATGATCACCACCGGCAGGCCGCGCCACAGATCGGCGCCCACGGCGATGTATTCGTGCACCGAGTCCAGATCGCGGCCAACAGTGCTGGCAATACGGCCAGATGGGATCAGCGTCTCGGCCATCGAGACCGCCTGCCGCAAAAGACCACCCCGATTGCCGCGCAAATCGATGACCAGGCCTTTGGGCGGCCGCGATGCCTCAATGGCCTTGCCGATCTCGCGCGCCATGGCCTCGGCGGTGTCGCGCGCGAAACTGCTCACGCGGACGATCAGCAGCTCGCCCTGGCGCTGCGCGAACACCGTGGGCGGCGCCAGGATCACCCGCAGCAACTCAAGCGTGCGCGGCTTTCGGCCTGTGCTGCGCAGGGTGAGGCTGGCGGCGCTGCCCTCGGGGCCGCGGATCAGTGCTGCAACCGAGGCCAGGTCCGCGCCTTGCAGCGCGGAGCCATCGACCTCCAGCAGCACGTCGCCCACGCGGATCTGGGCCAGTGCAGCCGGGCTCGCCGGGGTGACCTCGCGAATAACAAAGCCACCGCCGCCAAAACCAACATTGATGCCAAGCCCGGCGCGGCCATAGCGGGCACCTTCCTCCTCGGCTGCTTCCTGCGGGGTTGCGTAGCGGGAATACGGATCGAGGTGGTTGAACAGTTCGTCAAAGAAGCTGCGCAGGATGCCCTGCGTGCCGGCACGGCGCACGGCTTCTGACGAATCCCATGCCACCCTGCTCATCTGGCCGAGGGTGTCGGCCCACGCCTGGATCACGGCGGCGTTCATCCCCGGCGTGGTTGCGTTCAGGGGCGGAGGCGGCCGTGTTAGCAGCGTCCGCCCTGACAGGGTCAGCCCGAGGGATTGCGGGGTCAGTTCCGCCACCAGCCTGGGGTCGATCGCCGTGAAGCCGCGCAGGCCCCAGATGGTGAGCTGACCGGGTGGGATCGGCTCCAACGTGCGCGGCACCATGAACGTGAGGGCGGCCTTGGCGACCTCGACGATCAGCCGCTGGTCAAAGCCTGAGCCCGCGGAGAAGGGCTCGGCCACCGCACGGGTGCAAGGCCACAGCAGCACCGCTAAAAGGCAGAGGCGGCGCATGAGGCAGAGTAAAGCCTGTGCGGCAGCCCGGCTCACGTAGACCGCGATCGTCCCCCGCCCCGGTTGGCCTTGACCACCTTGCGCGGCGCCGGGCGGGAAGACGGATGCTGGCCTGGCGGAGATGGGCGGGCGGGGCCCGGCACGCCCTGCAGGATCTGGAACATCAGGCCGCCCGTGATGGGGCTTGCCTCGGACAACCGTGCCTCGACCTCCTGTGCCAGATGGAACACCAGCCGGGTGCGCTTGCCCGACAGCGTCTGCGTTGCCTCGTCATGCACCCAGAAATCGTCCGGCAGCGCGCCCAACGGCACCAGGCCGGACGCGCCGCTTTCGATCAAGGTCACGAAAAGTCCGAAACGCTGCACGCCGGAAATGCGAGCGGGGAAGATGGCGCCGATTTTGTCGGCCATGAATGCGGCCAGATAGCGATCCACCGCATCGCGCTCGGCCAGCGCGGCGCGGCGCTCGGTGGAGGTTATGTGCTCGGCGGTGTCAGGGAAGCGGGCGATCTCATCGGCGGTGAGGCCGCCTTCGCCGAGTTTGAGCCCGGTGATCAGCGCCCGATGCACGAGCAGATCGGCGTAACGCCGGATGGGCGAGGTGAAATGGGCGTATTTCGCAAGTGCCAGTCCGAAATGGCCGATATTCTCCGGTGAGTAGGCGGCCTGGGACTGGCTGCGCAAAACGACCTCGTTGACCATGGTGGCGTGCTCGGAGCCTGCCACCTTTTTCAGCACCTGGTCGATATCACGCGGATGAAGTTGATTTCCGGCCGGAAGCGAGATTTCGAACTGGCGCAGGAATATGCGGAGATTGTCGAGCTTTTCGTCCGTTGGCGGCGCATGGAT
>JBBROR010000186.1:0-6725 GCA_038229175.1 Acetobacterales bacterium
CTTCATGCTGCTGATGTTCCTGATGGTTCGGCCTCAGGGGCTGTTCGGCGAAAAGATCTCGGAGAAGGCATGATGAGCAGCGTTGATCTCGCGTCTGCGCGGATTTGGCGCGGCGCACCGCAAGCGTTGGCCGCGTGCGTGGTTGTGGTGGCGTTGGCCTTTGTCGCTCCCGCGGAGGGGTATTACCTCAACATCCTGATGCAGGCTGTGACCTATGCCATCGCGGTGTCGGGGCTTGTGGTGGTGCTGGGCTATTGCGGGCAGATTTCCATCGCACAGGCGGCGTTCTTTGGGATCGGCGCGTATGGTGTGGCGATTGGGACCGTGGATTTTGGGCTGGGGTTCTTTCCGGCGCTGCTGATGGGCGTGGCGGCGGCGGCTTTGCTTGGGCTGTTGCTGGGTCTTGGGAGTTTGCGCCTGGGTGGGCATTACCTGGCGATGGTGACGATCAGCTTTCAGCAGATCATGACGTTGTTTGCCACCAACTGGATCACGTTGACGCATGGGCCGGATGGTATTCGCGATATTCCCAGGCCGACGATTGCGGGGGTGAGCTTTGCCAACGGGCATGCGTTCCTGGCGTTGTGCCTGGTGTGCCTGGTGTTCTCCACGCTGGTGATCTGGCGGTTGAAGACCGGCCGGCTGGGCCGCGCCATGCAGGCGGTGCGGGACAACGAGCTGGCGGCCGGGACGTGCGGGATCAACGTGTTTGCCACAAAGGTGATCGCGTTCGGGATTTCCGCTGTGATGGGCGGCATCGGTGGCGGGCTGTTCGCGGCGGGGTTTCAGTATATCTCGCCGGATCAGTTCACCTTCGGCGAGTCGATCGTGCTGCTGACGATGGCGTTGCTGGGCGGTGTGCAGTCGCCTTTCGGGTCTTTGGTGGGGACGGTGGTGCTGGTGCTGTTGCCGGAGTGGTTGCGGTTTCTCAAGCAGATCTATCTCGCGGTTTATGGTGCCTCCGTGATTTTGATCATGGTGTTCCTGCCGGATGGGCTGTGGGGGCTGATGCTGGATCGGGTGATCCGGCGGTCCAAGCCGATCGAGGGTGATGTGCCGGCGTTGCCGCTTTTGACTGCGCGTGGGGCGGAGACGGACGAGATCGTTTTGAAGGTTGAAGGCCTGGCCAAGCATTTTGGCGGGGTGAAGGCGTTGGACGGGGTGGATCTGGCGGTGCGTCGGGGGTCTGTGCATGCGCTGATCGGGCCGAACGGGTCCGGCAAGAGCACGTTTATCAACGTGGTAACGGGGCTTTATAAGCCCACCGCTGGAAAAGTGATTTTTGCGGGTGCGGATATCACGCATGCTCCGCCGCATTTGCGCAATCGGGCCGGGCTGGCGCGGACGTATCAGAATATTCGTGTTTTCCGGGGCATGACGGTGCTGGAGAACGTGATGGTGGGCGCCGAACGGCCGGGCAACGACATTGCGGAAAGCCCGGCCCTTGTGGTGGAGCGGGCTTTGGCGGCGCTGGATTTCGTGGGGCTGCGGGGCGACGCGCATCGGCAGGTGGGGGCGCTGTCGTATGGGCATCAGCGTTATGTGGAGATTGCGCGGGGGTTGGCGGCCAGCCCGCAGACGCTTCTTCTGGACGAGCCGGCGGCGGGGTTGAACCTGACCGAGAAGTTCGAGCTGGGAGAGTTGTTGCGGCGGTTGAAAGGGCATGGTTTGACCATCCTGATCATCGACCACGACATGAACCTGGTGGAGCAGGTGGCGGACCACATCACGGTTCTGAACTTCGGGCGCCGCATTGCGGACGGCACGCCGGCATCGGTGTTGGCCAATCCGGATGTGATTGCCGCCTATCTTGGGGAGCCGCGCCGTGAAGCTGCTTGAGCTGCAGAATCTGACCGCGCGGTATGGCGCGGGGGATGTGCTGAAGGGCATCGATATCGACGTGGACGAGGGTGAGATTGTGGCCCTGTTGGGCGCCAACGGGGCGGGCAAGAGCACCACGTTGCGGTCGATCTCTGGGCTGGTGCCGAATGTGTCTGGCGATATTCGGCTGGGTGGAAAGTCCATACTGGGGCTGAGAACCGAGACCATCGTTCGCTTGGGGGTTTCGCATGTGCCGGAGGGGCGCCGGGTGTTTCCGGGGCTGACGGTGCGGGAGAACATCGTGTTGGGTGCGTCCAACCGGGGGCGGCTTGCGCGTGGCGAGATGAATCGGGAGGTCGAAGAAAAATTCGAGCTGTTTCCAGATCTGCGGCGGCTGGCGGATGCGCTGGGGTGGACGCTGTCGGGCGGGCAGTTGCAGATGGTGGCGGTGGCGCGCGGGTTGATGGCGCAGCCGCGGGTGCTGTTGCTGGATGAGCCTTCGCTGGGGTTGGCACCGCTGATCGTGCAGCAGGTTTTCAAGATTATCGCGCAGATCCGGGAGCGGGGGACGACGGTGCTGCTGGTGGAGCAGAATGCGCATATGGCGCTTTCGGTGGCGGACCGAGGGTATGTTTTGGAGACTGGGCGGGTGTTGGTGGCGGGGTCGCCCTCGGCGCTTTGGAACGATCCGCAAGTGCGGGCGGCGTATTTGGGTGGGTTGGCGGCGGGCTGAGGATCATTGGTGGCCACGAGATAGATGATGGGTGGCGCTGCGCTTACCCATCCTACGGTTGCCGGCTTTTCTATATCACGATGGGATTGGGTTGTTTGGCGTGTTATACGCGCCTCACCGCGCATCTGCGTTCTTCGGGAGAAGTCCATCGTGTTCAGGCGTTTGCTCATTGCGGCTGTGGCCGTTGTGTCGGGTTTTGTGGTGCCCGCTGAGGCGCAGACTCTGGCTCGGTTGGGCGTTATTCCGATTATGGGGTCGGCGCCTTTGTTTGTGGCGCAGCGGGAGGGGTGGCTGGCTGAGCGGGGGCTGAAGCTTTCGATCACCACTTTTGAGTCTGGGCCGAACATGATCCAGGCTTTGGCCTCGGGCACCATCGACATCTATGTGGCGGGGGTGGCGCCTTTGGCGGTGGCGCGGTCGCGCGGGATTGATGTGCGGGTGGTGGCGGCGACGGCGGTGGGTGAGAACGTGTTTGTGGGCAGCCCGAAGCTTTCGGCGTTGTTCAAGCCTGGGGTGACGCCGGCGGAGGCATTTCATGCGTTTCGGGCGGCGTCGGGCAAGCCTGCGCGGCTGGCAACGCAGCCGGCGGGGTCGGTGCCGAACACCACGTTACAATATTGGCTGCGTGAGGTGGTGGCCGCCGATCCGGCGGATTATGAGATCGTGCCGATGGGGATCGATGCGACGCAGCAGGCGATGCTGGCGGGTGCCATGGATGGCGCTTCGGTACGGGAGCCGGCGGTGACGATTTTGGGGGCGCGCAATCCTGGGATCAAGTTGCTTGCCTTGGGCGACGACATGTTTCCCGGGCAGCCGGGCACGGTGGTGGCGGTGTCTGGCGCGTTCATGACGGCGCATCCGGAGGCGGTGCAGGCGTTGGTGAGCGGGTTGGTAAAGGCGGGCGCTCTGCTGGCGGCCACGCCGGAAAAGGCGGTGCCGGCGATTGTGGATGCGTTGGGCAAGGGGATTGTGGAGCCGGATACCATTCGCAAGGCGTTGGCTTCGAAGGCGACAGTTTTTCAGATCGATCCGCGGGCGGTGTTCGATGCGTCTCGGCGGATGCAGACGTATCAGGTGAAGTTGGGCTCGCTGGAGAAGGACGTCACGTTCGACGGGTTGTTTGATTATCGGTTCTATGAGGCGGCGTTGGCCGGCAAATGAGGGTTCCGCGCGCGGTGGCGGCGGGGCTTGGCCTGCTGGCGTTCTTTGCGCTGTGGGAGGCTTTGCCGCTTCTGGATATCGTGAACCCGGTGCTGATGCCGGCGCCGAGCGCGTTGCCGGCTGCGTTCATGAAGGATCTGCGCAGCGGGATCTGGCTGGATAGCGTGGTGATGAGCCTGAGCCATTATGTGGTGGGGCTGGGTGTGGGTTTGCTGCTGGGCGTGGCGCTGGGGATCTTGGTTGGGATGTCCAATGCGGCGGAGGCATCGACCGCGTGGGTGGTGCGTCTGCTGCGGCCGATCCCTGGTTTGGCCTGGGTGCCGTTTGCCATCATCTGGTTCGGCGTGAATGCCGAGGCTGCGGTGTTCATCATCGCGATCGGCGTGTTCTGGATCGTGTTCTTTGCGGCCAATGGGGCGATCCGCGCGGTGGATCGGGATCTTGTCGAGGTGGCGCAGGCTTTTGGGTTCACTTCGCCCTGGGCCCGGTTGTCGAAGATTCTGTTTCCGGCGGCTTTGCCTGGGATTTTGGTGGGGGTTCGGACTTCGCTGGGCCAGGCGTGGATGGCGGTGGTGGCGTCTGAGATTTTCGGCGTGCCTGGCGTGGGGCAGCGGATGATGCAGGCTTCGAGCCTGCTTTCGACCGATCTTGTGGTGGTCTACATGCTGACGATGGCGGCCTTGTATGGGTTGTTCGACAGTGGGTTCATGGCGGCGCAGGGCTGGCTGCTGCGGTGGAAGGCATGATTTCCATACAGGGCCTATCGGTCGTTTTTGATCGGGATGGGCAAAAGAATACCGTTCTGGAAAATATGAGCCTTGATATTCCCGCTGGCCAGTTTCTGGCCATTGTGGGGCCGTCCGGCGTTGGGAAATCGACGTTGTTGCGGGTGTTGGCGGGGCTGGCGAAGCCTGGGGCTGGGCGGGTGTTGGTGCCGGGATCAGTGGCGCTGGTGTTTCAGGATGCGCGGCTGCTGCCTTGGCGGCGGGTGATTTCGAATGTGGCGTTCGGGTTGGAGCGGCTGGGGCTTTCTCGGGCGGATCGGTTGGGCAAGGCGCAGGCGATGTTGGATCTGGTGGGGTTGGGCGCGCTGGCGCAGCGATGGCCGTATCAATTGTCGGGCGGGCAGCGGCAGCGTGTGGCTCTGGCGCGGGCGTTGGCGGTGGAGCCGGAGATTTTGCTGATGGACGAGCCATTCTCGGCGTTGGACGCGGTGAGCCGCGAAGGATTGCAGGACGAGCTGGTGCGGATCTGGCAGGCGACGGGCAAGACCATTTTGTTCGTGACGCATGACATTGCCGAGGCGGCGCATGTGGCGTCTCGGATTGTGATGCTGGGGGGCACGCCGGGGCGGATCACCTCGGATCGGATGGTGGGCGAGGCGCATCCCCGGGTGCGGGCTGGGCAGGGGTCGGCGGAGCTGGTGGCGCGGTTGCGGGCGGATTTTACGAACGAGGATTTTTCGATTTAGCTTTCGCTGATTGGCTTTGGATTAATGGGGAGCCAAGGCGCTCCCCACCCTACGGTTTTCTGCCTTTGGCGCGCCAGGCGATGCCGATGAGGTCGTTCACCACGATGCAGGCAAGGGCTGCGGAGGCGGCCTCGGCGAGGCGGGGCCAAGTGAGGGGCGCGAAGCCGAAGAGGCCGCGCAGCCAGGGCACGAAGAGGGCGAGGGCCAGCGCTGCGAGGGTGATGAGGGCGACGATGCCCAGGGCGCGGTTGGGGCGGGTGAGCACGCGGAAGGCGCTGTGCGTGGTGGAGCGGTTGGTGAGGATCAGGCCGAGATTGCCGATGACCAGCGTGACGAAGGCCATGCAGCGGGCGACTTCCTCGCCGTGTTCGTCGGCCAGGCCGAGGCGGAAGATGCCGAGGGCGGCGAGCATCACCACGCCGCCTTGCAGGAGGCCGTGGATGAGAAGGGGCGGGTCGAACAAGGGGGCGTCTGGCTTGCGGGGTGGGCGGGCCATGAGGCCGTCTTCCTCGGGCTCGGCTTCGAAGACGATGGACGAGACGGGGTCGATGATGAGTTCGAGGAAGACGACGTGGATGGGGCCCAAGACCATGGGCCAGCCGAATACCACGGGGAGCAGGGACATGCCGGCGATCGGGACGTGGACGGCCAGGATGTAGCCGATGGCTTTCCGGAGATTGTCGGCGATGCGGCGGCCGAGGCGGACGGCGGTGACGAGGCTGGCGAAATTGTCGTCCAGCAGGACGAGGGAGGCGGCTTCGCGGGCGACGTCTGTGCCGCGTCCGCCCATGGCGACGCCGATTTGGGCGGCTTTCAGCGAGGGGGCGTCGTTGACGCCGTCTCCGGTCATGGCGACGACTTCGCCCGGGGCGGCGAAGGCCTGGACGAGGCGGAGCTTTTGTTCGGGCATGATGCGGGCGAAGACGTTGATCCCTTTGAGGCGGGCGGCAAGGTTTTCCGATTTGATCGCGGCAAGGTCGGAGCCGGTGAGGACCTGGTCGCCCTGGATGCCGGCCTGGCGGGCGATGGCACGCGCGGTGGCGGGGTGGTCGCCGGTGATCATCACCACGCGAATGCCGCCTTGGGTGCAGGCGGCGACGGCGGCGGGGACTTCGGGGCGCAACGGGTCTGCCAGGCCTACGAGGCCGAGGTAGCGGAAATCGAAGCCGTGCTGGGTTTCGGGCCAGGGCGGGCCTGGGGTGGTGGCTTCGGCGACAGCGAGCACGCGCAGGCCTTGGGCTGCGAGATCGGCGATTTCTTGCTTGATGGTTTCGCGTGCCTCTTGTGGCAGGTGGCAGAGCTCGGCGATCGCCTCAGGGGCGCCCTTGGCGGCGACGACGAAGCCTGCCCCGGTTTTAGCCTGCCAGATCTGTGACATGGCGAGCAAAGGTGGGGCGAGCGGGTAGCCGTGCGCCAGTGCCCAGTCGGTGTGGATGTGTTCGGTCTGCGCGAGGAAGCGGGCGCCGAGATCGGTGAAGGCGCGTTCCATCGGGTCGAACGGGTCGGGGCGGCTGGCGAGGATGGCGAATTCGACGAGGC
>JBBROR010000187.1:0-6688 GCA_038229175.1 Acetobacterales bacterium
CTACCGGGAAGGCTGCGTGTTGAGATCGACATGGCCGTGCCGGTCGATCGGCTTCGCCCCGTTCTGATCACCTCCGGGGGCCGCAGACTATGGCTTGCCTATGGCCGGCCGAACGTGATTACGGCTCCGCACCCAGAACGCAGACACGTGGAATTCATCTGCGACTTGTCAGCGCATCGCGGACGCGCGAGGCGGCTGCAGCTTTGGGCAGACGGTTTCCTGTTGCACGAGAGGTTCCTTGCCGCCACGTCCGTTGCGTGCGCCCTGGGTGATATCGTCGACTACGACGCAACCGGCTGGCTCACGGGCGATGCCGCACAGGGGGCGGTGCTGCATCTCGACGGTGCGCCAATTCGCGCCGTCACGCCATTTCCGCCAGACCTCGCCACGCCGGCCGGCTGCCTCCGCTTCGCCGAAGCGCTGCCAGCCTCCGCGCTGGACGGACGGATCCACCGTGTTGAGATCGTGTTAGGTGAGGTTGTGATGGCCTCGCGTAGCTGGCGTTCCCGGCTGCGTGTTGACCTCGCAATGCGCCGTGACGCCCTGTCCTTGCGCTTGTCCGACATGGCATTGGACGGGGGCCTTGTGTCGGTGTCCGTCCGAAATGCCGCAACCGGCGCGTCCGTATTCAACGGCATGCTCGACCCTTCCGGCGAAGACCTACGCGTCAGGCTGCCCGATTCGGCCGGAGCCTTGGTTGTGCGCGTGGGCCACGCCGCCCAACTCGAACTGGGCCGCCTGGAGCCATCGTCGCAACCGCACAGAGTGGCACGCGCACGATCCCTGGCGCGGCAGATGCTGCTGGCTGATCCCGGCGACCGAGCCGCCCGGACGCCGGACCGTGCCACGCTGAACCATCTGCCAGACCAGGATGCACCCACCCATCTTCTGCGTCCGGGCACCGCCGGGCGCGGCGTCACGGTGATCGTGCCCATTTGCAAGGGCGTGCTGGAGACACGATCCTGCCTCGCAAGCCTGCGGGCTGCCTTGGCGGAGGGGGACAACATCCAAGAGGTCATCCTCGTTGACGACGCTGCCGATGATCCTGCCATGGCCAACGTTCTGGCCGCGCACGCAGCGCCCGATGCCGCGACACCCTTTGTCGTTCTGCGCCAGGGCAGCCGTGAAGGCTTTGTGGCCGCCGTCACCCGCGGCATCGCGGCCGCACGGCCGTCACACGACATCATTCTGTTGAACGCCGACACCATCGTGCCGCCATTTTTTGCGGCACGGCTGCGGGCAGCAGCGCACGCGCGGCCAGACATCGCATCGGCCACGCCGCTGTCCAACACTGCAACGATCCTGAGCCTGCCGGATGGCCAAGGGACGAACGACCTGCAATCCGATGAGGTGATGGCGCTCGACAAGATACTGGAGGCCAGCCTGGCGGATGGGATCGAAACCCCCACCGGAATCGGTTTTTGCCTTTATCTCCGGCGCGATGCGCTCGACGATGTGGGCCCACTCGATCAGGTCTGGGGGCAAGGATATTGCGAGGAGGTTGATTGGTGCCTGCGCGCCCGCGACCGAGGGTGGTCGCATGTCGCCGCGGTGGACGTGGCCGTGTTCCACCAGGGCAGCGTGTCGTTCGGGTTGGCGGAGCGTGATGCGTTGCTGGCACGGAACCATCCGGTGCTGGAGGCCCGCTACCCTGAATACACTGCAGAGCTGCGCGCGTTTTTGGCGCAGGACCCTCTGGCCGATCTGCGCGCCGATGCGTTCTGCCGTCTGCTCGCCACCACTGCGACCCGGGTTTTGCTGCATTTCTCCCACGCCATGGGCGGTGGCACCGCAATTCTCATCGAGGCGCTCGCCGCGCGATTTGCCGAAACGCCAGGCTGCGTGAATGTCATCTGTTCGCGCGTTCACGATGAATTCCGAAATACCGACATCTTTCTGGTCGTGTGGGTCGAACGCGGCCTGTCTCTGCGGCTTCCTCACGATGCGATTGCGGGCTTTGTGGCGAGGCTGGGGGGTATCGGCATCCCGCTGCGCATGCTGGTCCATTCCCTGACCGGCGTCGGCCCTGCCATCCGCGCCATCACCGCCTTGGGCATCCCCTATTCCGTCTATCTGCATGATTACCAGTGGTATTGCCCACGCGTGGTGCTGGTGGACCAGACCGGCCATCACTGCGGCGAGCCTGGCGCTCGCTACTGCCAGCTTTGCGTCCGCGCCAACCCGATCTACGATTTCGGGCATGAGGACGCTGCGATCCGGGCAGATCTGCCAGGCTGGGTGGCGGCCAACATGGATCTGCTGGCGGCCGCGGTTGCCGTCATCGCGCCGTCACAGGACAGTTTCTCGCGCTTCCTACGACAATGCCCGCAGGCGCGACTGCGGGTGGTGCCCCACCCTGATCGGAGCGAGGCTGCACGCATCGACCGCGCCGGCGATATGCAGGATGTCACACGGATCGCGATCGTGGGCGGCTTGAGCGTCCAGAAAGGCCGTGACGTGCTGTGGCGCCTATGCGCCGCCATCGAAACGGCACATGCCCCCATACAGATCGACATGTTCGGCGCGGTTGAGAACGCAAAGGACTTTCTCGACTTCGGCTGCCTTCGCCTGCACGGGCCGTATGCCCGAAAGGAGCTGGCCGGGCTATTGGCCGATTCGCACCCGCATTTCGTGCTGTTTCCCGCAGTGTGGCCGGAAACCTGGTGCTTCGCGCTCTCGGATGTTTGGGCGGCCGGCTATCCCGCGGTGGCTTTCGACATCGGTGCGATCGCAGAACGCATCCGCGCGACCGGCGGCGGGGCGGTGCTTGCGTTCACACCGGACAGCGACCTGATCGGGCCTGTGATCAGAGCACGGCAAAGGGTGGCCGGTCTGCATGGCCACTGTTTTCAGATAACGCCCGATTCAGCCGACGACCCGATCGCCGAGTTATTCGCCGGATAGATCATAATGCGTTTGGGTTGCCTTCCCCCGATGCATCATGATCGATAGGACGATTTAGAATCTACGGCACTGATGATTTAGGGTCCGTCGCGGTCATCTGCAGCAACATGGCGCTCGTCCGGTTGCACGCAGACAAGGCAGCAGCGCTCCTCAGCCGCTGAACTTGACGATGGAAAAAGCCGCTTCCCAATGGAACCTTTGCGAAATCAAAATAGTTACATACATGAGGCTGGTCGGCTTCGCAGAGAGGCTCAATGACAAAGTCGTATTTTTGGCCGACGATGCGCTGATGGCGGTTGTTCTGGTTGTCGAGGACGAGGTTTTTATCAGAATGGTTGCCGAAATGACGATTGAGAGCCTGGGGCACTGCACCCTCGTGGCTGGAAACGTGGCCCAGGCGCTGGCCCATCTCGCGGGGCCTCACCGAATCGATGCGATGTTTGTCGATCTACGTCTCCAAAACGATAGGTCCGGCGGATTTGAGGTCGCCAAACATGCTGTCAACATCCGGCCAGATATGCGCGTGCTCTATACGTCTGGAACCAATCTAACCAGCGAGATGGAGCTGCTTTTCGTGCATGGCGGGCAATTCCTTCTCAAGCCTTACTCGCCGGAACATTTGATATTTGCCTTTGAAAGGCTTTTTACATAGACTATCGTCTGAACAATTAAACGCGGCACGCGCAGTTATACTAAAGAGGACACTCCATCTCAACTTCAAATGCAGAAACGGGGGATAAGCATCCCGCTGAAGAAGGCCTCGCCAGTTCCGCGCAAGGCCGGGCCGAGGAATTGATCGTCAAGGCCGGTGCGCTGCAAAGCGCCATCTTCAACAGCGCCAACTTCTCCAGCATCGCCACCGACGCCCGCGGCGTGATCCAGGTCTTCAACGTCGGCGCCGAACGCATGCTGGGCTACATGGCGTCCGAGGTGATGAACACCATCACCCCCGCCGATATCTCAGATCCACAGGAACTTATCGCCCGCGCCCACGCCCTCAGTGCCGAGCTGTCCACGCCCATCACCCCTGGCTTCGAGGCGCTGGTCTTCAAGGCTTCCCGTGGGATCGAGGACATCTATGAGCTGACCTATATCCGCAAGGACGGCACCCGCTTCCCCGCTGTCGTCTCGGTCACGGCATTGCGCGACGCTTTGGGTGCCATCATCGGCTACCTGCTCATCGGCACCGACAACACCGCACGCAAGCTGGTGGAGGAGGAGCAGAAGCGAACCGACCAGCGCCTGCGCGACCAGCAATTCTACACCCGCTCGCTCATCGAATCGAACATCGACGCGCTGATGACCACCGACCCAGACGGCATCATCACCGACGTCAACAAGCAGATGGAGGCGCTGACCGGCTGCACCCGCGACGAACTGATCGGCGCACCCTTCAAGGACTGCTTCACCGATCCGGACCGGGCGGAAGCCGGAATCAAGCGCGTGCTGGTCGAAAAATCCGTCACAGACTACGAACTGACGGCCCGCGCCCGGGACGGCAAGAAGACCGTCGTCTCCTATAACGCCACCACCTTCTACGATCGCAACCGAAATCTGAAAGGCGTGTTCGCCGCCGCGCGAGACGTCACCGAGCGCAAGCGGGTTGAAGCGGAATTGCAGCAGGCCAAGGCCGCCGCCGAAAGTGCCAGCCGCACCAAGTCAGACTTCTTGGCGAGCATGAGCCACGAAATCCGCACGCCGATGAACGCGATCATGGGAATCGCGGATCTGCTGGCCAAGACCGAGCTTACTGCCGAACAAAACAAATATGTGCAGATCTTCCGCCGCTCTGGCGACAACCTGCTCAATCTCATCAACGACATCCTCGACCTGTCCAAGGTCGAGGCCTCGCAGCTCGACCTTGAACGAACCGGCTTCTCGCTCAGCGATCACCTGGAAAAGGTGATCGAGATGGTGGCCGCCAGGGCGCACGAAAAAGGCCTGTCGCTCACCTGCGAGATTTCACCCGGTGTCAGCAACGACCTGGTGGGCGACCCCACCCGGCTGCGTCAGGTGCTGCTCAACCTGCTCGGCAACGCCATCAAGTTCACCCAGTCCGGCAGCGTCTCCCTGCGGGTCGAACCGGACCGCAACAGCTCGGTGCCCACCGCCCTGCGCTTCACCGTGCTGGATTCCGGCATCGGCATCGCCCAGGAAAAACTCGCCCAGGTGTTCGAACGCTTCACCCAGGCCGACTCATCGACAACCCGCCGGTTCGGCGGCTCCGGGCTGGGACTGACCATCTGCAAACGCCTGGTGGAACTGATGGGCGGCGCCATTTGGGTGGAAAGTGAAGTCGACAAGGGAAGCCTGTTCGCATTTGCGTTGCCGCTCGAGGTTTGGGCACCCGCCAACCGGCCGGTGCTGGCCCCAGTCGGCCCCAACTCCGAGGCCGCGCTGCCCGCTTTGCGCATCCTGATGGCCGAAGACTCGCCAGACAATTGCACCATCGCCCTGGCCTATCTGGAAGACACGCCCTACCAGATCGACGTCGCCGAAAACGGTGCCATCGCCTGCCAGCTCTTCAAGGCCGGGCATTACGATCTTGTTCTCATGGACCGGCAGATGCCGATCATGGACGGTCTGACAGCCACGCGAACCATCCGGGCCTGGGAAACCGCCCATGACCGCACGCCCACCCCCATCATAGCGCTGACTGCCTCCGCCCTGAAGGGTGACCGTGAAACCTGCCTTGCCGCCGGCTGCACCGCCTATCTGACCAAGCCGATCAAGCAGGACGTGCTGCTGCAGGCCATCCAGGACTATTCCAAGGTCACGCCCTTCCCCGGCCCCCGCGCGCCGGCTGAAACCGTCGCAAGGCGCGCCAGCCAGATCCTGGCCGACCGGGCGCCGGCGTATTTGGAATCATGCCGCCGCAACGTCGTCACGATCCGCGAAGCCCTGGATCGCAGCGACTTCGACACCGTGGCCGTGCTCGGCCACAACATGCGCGGCTCCGGCGGCGCATTTGGCTTTCAGCCAATCTCCGAGCTAGGGGGCGCCCTGGAACGGGGCGCTACAGACGCCGACATCGAAGCCGCTGGAAAAGCCCTCACCCAACTCACCGACTATCTTAAAGATACTCCCCCGCGGGTCGGGTAAGGTGGGGTGCGCGTTGGCACCCCACCAATCGGGAGAACATTGGATTACGATGCGTTTGGGTTGCTTCATCCAAACTCATGAACACGATCGATAAAACAAAGGCTAGAGCGTGATGAATTTGACTCTACCCAAAATCATCACACTTTAGAACGGAATATCATCGTCCAAATCGTTGCCGGCCTTCGGCGCGTCCCATGAAGGCCCACCGCTTCGCGCTGCAGGTGCCCGAACCGCCGGAGCCGCACGCTCACGCGGTGCATAACCACTGCCACCGCCTTCGCCGCCCTCACTGCTGCCACGGCTGTCAAGCAACGTTAGCTCGCCCTTGAAGCGGCCGATGACGATCTCATAAATCTCGCGCTCGGCCCCGTCCTTGTCAGTGAATTTACGGCTTTCGATCTGGCCTTCTACGTAGCAGGCCGAACCCTTCTTCAAATAGCGCTCGGCAATCTCGCCCACCCGCTCGTTGAAGATCACCACCCGGTGCCACTGGGTCTTTTCCTTGCGCTCGCCGCTCGCCTTGTCGTTCCAGGTTTCCGACGTGGCGAGCGAGAAACTGACCGTCTTCATGCCGGCCTGGGTGGTGCGGGCCTCAGGGTCCTTTCCCAGGCGGCCGATCAACGTCACCTTGTTCACACTTCCGGCCATGCGCGTTCGTCCTGTTCTCTGCAGCCTTTCACAC
>JBBROR010000188.1:0-6636 GCA_038229175.1 Acetobacterales bacterium
CATCCCAGTTCTGGGCATCGGCGTACGGCTGCCGAAGGATCGCCAGGAAGCCAACGTCCACAAGCTGGCCGAAGCCACCTCCAAGCTGATGGGCGGGCCGCCCATCCCGCGCGAAGCGGTCGAGGCGAACTGCGATTACGTGGGCGACGGCTACGGCATCCCCACTCCTGGGATGGCCGAGGCGGTCATGCTGCTTGCCCGCAACGAAGGCATCTTTCTCGATCCCGTCTACTCCGGCAAAGGCATGGCCGGGCTAATCGACCTCGTGCGCAAAAAAACCTTCGCCGATAGCGAGAACATCGTGTTCCTGCACACCGGCGGCCAGGTCGGTCTGTTCGGATACGCCGATTATCTGAACGCCGCGGCCGCCTGAACCGCGGCACCTTGCTCAATGCGGCCCTGGATTGAACCCTGGGGCCATTTTGGCGTTGTTCGTTCATCAACTGCGAACGGGCGCACCATGAGCGACAATTATTCCGCTTCCAACACGATCGGCACCGATGCGTACGAGCAGCGGATCCGGGAACGCGCCCATCGCCTGTGGGAGCAGGATGGCCAGCCGCACGGCCAGGATCTGGAATTCTGGGAGCGCGCGCGCGAACTGGTCGGGATGGAAAGCAGCCCCGATGCCGGGCGTTTTCCCAACCCGGTTGCCCCCGGCCAGGATCGCCCGCTCGATCCGCCCCGTGCCGACGAGGCAATCCTGGAGGAAAACCTGGGAGAAATCCCCGGCCGTTTCACAGACCAGGGCGATCGCGCCCAATCTCCCATTGTGCCGCGAAGGAAACGCGAAAAGACAGGACAGTCTTCCCCTACCACCTGACCACCGAACATGGCTAAACTCCCTGTATGCGGCCCGCAAGAGGCCCGTACGGGGAGAATATTTCGATGTTAGACCGCCGCCACCTACTGCGTGCTTCCGCGGCCCTTATCGCCGCGCCCGCGATTGTCAGCCGGGCTCATGCCCAATCCAAATTCGACTGGAAGCAGTTCAAGGGACAGTCCATCGAGGTCAACCTCGCGAAGTCCCCGCTGGCCGATCTGTTGCAGGCGCACGAAAAAGAATTTGTTGAATTATCAGGCATCAAGGTCGGCTCGGAACAGATCCCCGAACAGCAGCAGCGACCGAAGGTTGCAATCGAATTCGCCTCCGGCCGGCCCAGCTTCGACGTGTGCCACGTGGCGCTGCACGTGCAAAAGAAGCTGATCGAGAAAGGTCGCTGGATGGTCGATCTGAAGCCGATGATCGCCAACGGCAATCTCACCAGCCCAGACTACGATTTCGCCGATTTCGGCGGCCCCGGCGTCCATGCCGCCACCGCCGCCGACGGCACCATGCACTCGATCCCCATCAAGCAGGATCTGTGGCTCACCTTCTACAACAAGGCGCTGTTCGCCGAGCGCGGCCTGCCGTTTCCCAAAACCCTGGACGAGCTGTTCGAATCGGCAAAGGCCCTGACGGACCCGAAGAAAGGCGTCTACGGCTATGTCGGCCGCGGACTGAAGAACGCCAACCTGCCGCCTTACACCTCGATGCTGCTGGGCTGGGACCAGGAGACGATCTCAGCCGACGGCAAGACGCTGCTGACCGACACGCCGGCGGCGATTGCGGCGGCGGAATACTACGGCAAGCTGATGCGCGAGACGGCCCCCCCAGGCTCGATCGGATTCAACTGGAACGAAAGCCAAACCACGTTTGCCCAGGCGCGGGCCGCGATGTGGATTGACGGGATGGGCTTCTCCGCCCCGCTGATCGACAAAAACAAAAGCAAGGTGGCTGAATCCGTCGGCTTCGCACCTGTGCCGCGCGGCCCGAAAGCACAGCATTCAGCAACGTTCATCGATGGGCTGGGCATCGCCACAGGCAGCCAGAAAAAAGGCCCGGCCTGGTATTATGTGCAGTGGGCAACCGGCAAGACGATCATGAACGAGCTACTGCGTACCGGCTCGGGCACGCCGGCGCGCGCCAGCAGCTACAAGAACACCGATATCATCAAGAACAGCGCGTTCCCAAAGGAATGGTTTGAGGCCGCCCTGGCCTGCCTGCCGATCGCACGCTCCGGCCTGCCGGAGATCGTTTCGGTGACAGAGTTCCGCGATACCATCGGCGTGGCGCTGACCAATATCATCGGTGGCGCCGATGCGGCCACCGAGATGAAAAAAGCCACTGAAGTCTTCAAGCCGATTCTGGCCAAAGAGCTCACGTAGAATAAGAAGCACGAAGCCCGCCATCCCATACAAGGGGATGGTGGACTTCGACCCCGCTACATCGTCACGTCGGTCTTGTGCTTCAAATGCCAAAGCCGCTCATAAGCGGCCACCAGCGTTTCCATGCTGCGCCTACGATTGGCATCCGGGTTCACCGGCCGCCGGTTCAGTAGGTTTTCCAGAACACCCAGAAGCTGCTCGGCGATAGCGAAATCCGACTGGTCGCAGGCATGGTGGAATGCGATGAGAATCTTGTCGGACAGCCGCCGGCTGTAACGCGGTGCCGCGGACGTTGCGGGATGTTCGCGCACGCCTTGCGCATCATCCTCTGGCTTATGATCGAAGTCACTGTGATCCTGGCTCATGTCCCGCTCATCTTCGCACGAATGGATTGGGCAATTTCGTTGGCGCTGGTGCCGGCCTTGAACAAGCTTCGTAGTTTTCCATCAGGTCCCATCAAATACAAAAAAGAGGAATGGTCCATCAGATAGTCGCTGGTGGTCTTCGATTCTGACTTTGCCGCATAGACCCGATAGGCCCGCATGGAGGCCTTGACCTGGTCCTGGCTTCCGGTGAGGCCAATGAGGCGATCATCGAACAGCTTCACATACTCCCCCATCGCGGCCGGCGTGTCGCGCTGAGGATCCACGGTGATGAAGATCGGCGCGACCTGAGCGGCCTGCTTGCCCAGCACATCCAACCCGGCCATCATCGCCTGCAGCTCGGTCGGGCACACATCTGGGCAAAATGTGTAGCCAAAATACACCAGCATCCAACGGCCACGGAAGTCTGCATCCGTCACGGCCTTGCCGGATGGGTCCACCAAGCTGAATGGCCCACCCACTGAAACGCTGCCGGTCACATCGATCCCCGCGGTCGCCGGCGCCGAGCCGCCACCTTGGCCTCGCCACCAAACCCCCGCCCAAACACCTGCCAGGATGACGACCAAACAGATCGCAACCCAGCGAATCACCCGCAACATGTTTCCAAGCCCCAGCAATTCCGGCTTTGATAAGCGTCGCAGGACCGAACGGCAAAACAAAAAACCCGAGCCCGCACGGGTCTTTCTCAAATCCGAGACAACCGTATGGCAGGAGGGCTCCCCCGCCATACGGCAACGGCGCGAAGGTGGTCAGACCAGCGCGTTGATCGCACCGGTCGGCTGGGCGGTGGCGAAGGTGTTGTTCGAAAACGCCTCCTCCCACGTGCCTTGGGTGGACGCGCGCGAATACTCCGTCGAACGGTTTTCGAAGAAGTTCGCGTGCTCCACGGCGTTCAGCATGTCGTCAAGCCAGGGCAGCGGATTGGCCTCGACATGGAACAGTGGGTTAAGGCCCAGCTGCGTCAGGCGGCGGTCGGCGATGAAGCGAATATACTTCTTCACCTGTGCCGCGTTCAGCCCCTCGACGGCGCCCATCTCAAACGCAAGATCGATGAAGGCGTCTTCGTGATCGACGATGGTGGCGCACGTGGAATACAGCTCGCGCCGCAGTTCATCCGTCCAGATCTCTGGATTTTCCTGCACGAAAGTGCGGAACAGGCGAATGGCGGACAGGCAATGCAGCGTCTCGTCGCGCACCGACCACGACACGATCTGGCCCATCCCCTTCATTTTCCCAAAGCGTGGGAAGTTGAGCAGAATGGCGAACGATGCAAACAGCTGCAGGCCTTCGGTGAACGCGCCGAACGCCGCCAGGGTCTTGGCAATCTCATACTTGCTGTCGATCTTGAACGACTGCATGTAGTCGAACTTGTCCTTCATTTGCTTATATTTCATGAAGGCCGAGTATTCGAGCTCTGGCATGCCGATGGTGTCGAGCAGGTGCGAGTAGGCGGCAATATGGATGGTCTCGGAGTTCGAGAACGCCGACAGCATCATCAGCACTTCGGTCGGTTTGAACACCTGGCTGTAATGCTTCATGTAGCAGTTGTTCACCTCAACATCGGCCTGGGTGAAGAACCGGAAAATCTGCGTCAGCAGGTTGCGCTCACCGTCCGTGAGGTTCTTATGCCAATCCTTCACATCGTCAGCCAAAGGCACTTCCTCGGGCAGCCAATGCACGCGCTGCTGGGTCAGCCAGGCCTCGTAGGCCCAGGGATAGCGAAACGGCTTGTAGACTGGGTTTTCGGTCAAAAGGTCGAAACGAACCGGATTTGCGTCCGGAGAGTAACTGATGCCGTCCATGAAGGTCGTCCTGCAGAGTGAGTGGAGTAGATAATGGTGCCGCTTCGGATATTAGCATCCCAGGCGTCGAACAGACAGAGATTTCAGGCTATCCCACCGCATATTGTGGCAGATCATCAATTTGACCACCACATGCTGTGGTGAATTGACTCAAATCAGAGCACGAGCTCGGTGCTCACGGCGCGAACGTCGATCTCAAATTCACACCAGTCGATCGGCGGGAACGCGGGAAACAACGTCAGGCCAACGTCGCCAATCCCGGCATCGCGGAGCACGTCGATCACGCCATCAAGCGAGTGGATCGTATAGGCCTGGGCGCCCGTGATGTCCGACCAGGACGCGCCAAGCTGTTCTGTCCAGCCGCGCAACTGGGCCAGCACATGGGCTGCCTTGGCAGCCATGCCCCCCGGTGAAATATCGCCGGGTGCGACGATCCCACCATCGTCGAGGTTCTCAGGCTTGCCCGAAATCAGGAAGTCCCGCCCACCCGGCCCATCGCATGGCACTGCAAAGGTAAAGGCGAACAGGCTGGCCGCCCCGGGCGGTGCAAACTGGGGCGCCATGTTGCTGCGCGCCACCGGATAAGTCTCGCCGGTAATGAAGCCGTGCTGCCGCAGCAGATCGGCATACATATCGTTGAACGCGGGGAACTCGCTGCGCGACATTGCAGCCGGCGACCGCAGTTCGCAGGCGGCAAAGGCCAATGCAGGTCGCCCCCGCGTCGCCAAAAACGCGGCAGCGTAGGCAAACCCTTCCGCCATCGGAAGCTGGCCGCGCAACCGGACCCGGACCAGCGCATGCCCGCCAAGCGCCACCACCCCGCTGGAGAACGGATTGCCCTGGCCCGGCAGGTAGGCGAACCCACCTTCCGTCACAGATATCGCCCTCATTGGCAGGACAGGCATTCCTCGTAGTCGATCGGTTTGGCCCGATTGGCTGCCTCCATCAACGGCAGCCCGGCATGCAACGGATCGTTCACCGTGCCATCATGGGCCAGCGGAATGCCGGTGAACTCGGCCGGTCGAACAGCCTTCTCGCTCACCGCGTCGGCCCGCTGGATCGACAGGCTGCGGCAATAGTACAACGACTTCATGCCGCGCTTCCACGCCAGGTAGTGCATCGCATGCAGGTCCCGCTTGTGCACATCGGCCGGCACGAACAGGTTCACGGATTGGCTCTGGCAGATATACGGCGTGCGATCGGCGGCATGCTCGATCACCCATCGCTGATCCAGCTCGAACGCCGTCTTGTAGACGGCCTTCTCCTGCTCGGTGAGAAAATCCAGGTGCTGCACGCTGCCCTTGGTGGTGGTAATGGACGACCATACCGCATCGGTATTCTGCCCCTTCTCCTCCAGCAGCTTCAGCAGATGCCGGTTGCGGACCGTGAAACTGCCAGACAACGTCTTCTGCAGGAACACGTTTGCCGCAATCGGCTCGATGCCTGGCGAAGCGTTGCCGGCGATGATCGAGATCGAAGCCGTGGGTGCAATCGCCATCTTGGTCGAAAACCGCTCCATGATGCCGTAATCGGCGGCATCCGGGCACGGCCCACGCTCCTCCGCCAACATCCGCGAAGCCTGATCGGCCTGGGCGCGGATGTGCTTGAACATGCGAATGTTCCAGACCTTGGCGATCACGCTCTCAAACGGAATCTTCTGCGACTGCAGGAACGAGTGAAACCCCATCACGCCCAGTCCCACGGACCGCTCACGCATGGCCGAGTATTTCGCCCGCTCCATGCCCTCGGGCGCGCGGTCGATGAAATCCTGCAGCACGTTGTCGAGGAAGCGCATCACGTCCTCGATGAACAGCGGATGGTCCTTGAACTCGAACCAGTTCTCCAAATTGATCGACGACAGGCAGCACACCGCGGTACGCTGCTTGCCGTACTGATCGACACCCGTGGGCAGAGTGATCTCGCTGCACAGGTTGGATGTCTTGACCTCAAGCCCCGCCAGCTTGTGATGCTCCGGCATCGCGCGGTTCACATGGTCTGAAAAGATCAGGTAGGGCTCGCCGGTCTCGATGCGGGCGGTCAAAATCCGAATCCATAGATTGCGCGCCGAGATTTTCCGAATGACCGCGCCGTCCTTCGGTGAGGTCAGCCCCCATTCCTCATCGGCTTCCACGCAGCGCATGAAGCTGTCCGGAATAAGGATGCCATGATGCAGGTTCGGCGCTTTCCGGTTCGGATCGCCACCCGTCGGGCGTCGGATCTCGATGAACTCCTCGATCTCCGGA
>JBBROR010000189.1:0-6583 GCA_038229175.1 Acetobacterales bacterium
GCCTCCAGCTGCGCCACCATCGAGCGCGCCTGGTCGGCCTGCTGGGCTGACGTGTAGGCGTTCGCGGCCAGCTTGCCGTAGCGGGCTGAGTCGAGTTTGGCGTTGGCAAGCGTTGCCTGATCCTGGGCTTTCTTGGCCGAGGCCTGATCGAGCGCGGCCTGATAGCTGCGCGGGTCGATGCGGGCCAGAACCTGGCCGGCCTTGACCTCCTGGCCCTCGGTGAACGCAACCTCGACCAGCTTGCCGTCCACCTGCGCCTTCACCGTCACGGTGGCCGAGGCCTGTGTGGTGCCCAGCCCATCGAGATAGATGGGCACATCCTGCTTTTTCGCGGCCATCGCCAGCACGGGGACCACGGTGTTGGGGTTGTTGACGCCCCGGCGCCCGCCGGTGGTCTGCGCCGGGGCGGCGGGGGTGCGATGCATGTACCAATACCAGCCACCGCCGCCGGCCACCGCCACGATCAGCAGAACGACGATAAACCGGCGCATCAGTGTGAAATCCCTTTGTTTCGCATCATAGAACGCCCTGCAGCAGACGTTTTTCGGGCGCGACCGTCTGATCGGTCGACCAGCCGCCACCCAGCGCCTTGTAGAGATTGACCAGTGCGAGGAAGCGCTGGAGCCGGATCTGCGACAGCGAGTCGAGATCGCTGAACAGCGTGTTCTGCGCCTGCAAGGCCACCACGATGTCACTGGTGCCGGCCAGCAGCTGGGCGCGCGCGATATCGGCGGCGCGCTGGGCGATGGCGACCGCCTGGCGCTGCAACGCCTCCTGCTCGGTGGTGTAGCGGTACTGCGTCAGGGCGTTTTCCACATCCGTGAACGCCTGCGTCACCGCACGGCGATAATCCGCCACCAGCTCGTCGTATTTCGCGGCGTTGAGGTCGTACTGCGCCGATTTCAGACCGTTGTCGAAGATGGTCTGCGCGGCCGACGCGGCGGCGTTGGCCAGGATCGAGGTGGGGCCGAACAGCGTGGACAACGCCGTGCTCTGCCAGCCGCCGCTGCCAGTCAGCGTGATCTGCGGGTAGAAGGCCGCCCTGGCGGCGCGAATGTTGGCGTTGGCCTGGATCATGCCGGCCTCCGCCGATGCCACGTCGGGCCGCCGCAGCAGCAGATCGGACGGCAGGCCGGGTTGCACTTCCGGCAACGTCAGCGTGTTCAAGGTGCCTGGGCTCACGCGGATATCCTCGGGAAGCCGGCCGGTCAGCACGCCCAACGCGTTGATCTGCTGCTGTGCCGAGCTGCGAAACGCTGGGATGTTGGAGCGGATGCCCGCGACCAGCGCGCCTTGCTGCGCCACATCCAGTTCCGACGCCGTGCCGGCATCGCGGCGTGCGGTAATGGCGCGCTGGATCTGCTCGGCGTCGTCAAGGTTGCGCATCGCCACTGCCAGCCTGTCCTGGAAGGCCAACGCCGTGAACCAGGTGGTGGCCACCGTGCTGACCTGCGTCAGCGCCACGGTCTGCTGGTCATAGCGGCTGAACAGCGCCGCCGCCGCGGAGGCGTCCCGCAAGGCGGCGACGCGGCCCCACACATCGACCTCATAACTGATCGAGGCCTCCAGCTGGCTGGAGCGCGTGTCTGTGTAGCCACGCCGCAGGCTGAAGGTGCTGGACGAGCTTTTGCCAAGATAGGTCTGGTTCCAGTTCTGGCTGGCATTGCCTGTAAGGGTCGGCAGCAGCGGCGCGCCGGAGACGCGGAGCTGCGCGTCCGCCTGTCGGATTCGGGCAACGGCGGCCTGGATGTCGAAATTACCGGCTTCGGCATCCGCGACCAGGCCATCGAGATCGGGCGACCCAAATCCTCGCCACCACCCCTTTTCAGGCCAGATCGGGCCGGCTGGCACGGATTGCTGGTAGGCTTGGGGGGTGTTCTGCGCGGGACGGCGATAGTCCGGCCCAAGGGAGCACGACGCCAGCAGCAGGCAGGCTCCCGCAAGGGGGAGCAAAGGACGGAAAAAGCGCAGATTCATACGTGCGACGCGCAAGCCAAGCCCGGAGTTCCGAATTCGGCCGCCACCCACTCCTTTCGTTCGAACTTCACCAGTCTGAAGCTGGGCAGCCTATAGCGCATCAATCGTTACACGCAGATGTCAGGCAGGTCGCGCGGTCAGGCGCAATCCGCCATCGCGCGCCGAACACCTATCGGTTCTGGTTTCAGGCGTTCGCCGAACCCGCTGCCAGGATGCGCCCCGCCAATCTTAGGTGGGGACGGTCGATCATCTTTCCATCCAGCGTGAACACGCCGGCGCCCGGATTGGCCGCGAAACCGTCTGAAACTGCCTGCGCCCAGGCGATGCGTGCCTGATCGGGCGTGAAGGCGGCGTTGACGATGTCGATCTGGGACGGGTGGATGCAGAGCTTTCCGGCAAACCCATCGGCGGCGGCCTCGCGAGCCTCGCGGCGCAGTCCGTGCGGGTCGCGCGGGTCTGGAAAGGGGGTGTCGATGGCGGGCAGCCCCGCGGCAGCGGCGGCGAGCAGCACCTGCGCGCGGGCCTGGGCGATGGCGGCGGGGTAGGTGCCGGCGGCCGTGCGCGGATCGATGCCGAGATCGGCCGACAGGTCTTCCGCGCCGAAGCAGATGGCGGCCACGCGTGGATTGCCGAGCATGGTGGGCAGATTAAGAACCGAGGCGGTGGTCTCGGTGGCGATCGGGATCACCTTGATTGTGCCCGGGCCTATGCCGGCGGCGGTCTCCAAAGCCTCCAGATGATGGTCGATCGCCAGCAGATCGGCGGCCGAGCTGCACTTTGGCAGCATGATTGCGGCCGGCCGGCCAGGCACCACGGCGGCGAGGTCGGCCAAATACCATTCGGTGCCCGGCGCATTGATACGCACGATCACGCCAGGGCGGACAACAGACGGCAACAAGGCCGCCACAGTGGCCCGCGCCTGCGGCTTCACGCCCGACGCGACAGAGTCTTCGAGGTCAAGGATAACCGCATCGGCGCCCGACGCCATCGCCTTTTCTGCTTTTCGCGCCGAGTCGCCGGGAGCGAAAAGCGGGCTACGCATTCTCATACCGATGGTCCTATGCGGCAGTGACGGGCTGTTTGAGCATCAAGGCCGCGCGGTCGCAACGGGCGACCACTTCGCCGCGCTGGTTCGTGGCGGTGTGGCGGAACGTGACGATCCCGGCATCCGCGCGCGATTTGCTGGCGCGGGCGGCAACCACCAGAGTGCGTGTCGAGATTGTGTCTCCGGCAAATACCGGGGCGGGAAAGACCACGTCCGTCATGCCAAGATTGGCCACGGTGGTTCCCATCGTGAGATTATGAACCGACATGCCGATCATCAGCCCGAGCGTGAACAGCGAGTTCACCAGAGGCTTGCCGAATTCGGTTTTCGCGGCGAACTCAGCGTCCAGATGCAGTTTTTGCACGTTCATCGTCATCGACGAGAACAGGACGTTGTCCGCTTCTGTGACGGTGCGGGTCCACTCCGCATCAATCTCCCGGCCCTCGGTCAGCTCCTCAAACCACAATCCCGCCATGCGTCGTTTTCCTCCATCTTCACTACCTGCGGCGAAACAATCTTGCGCGGCTCCGCGCTATATGCAAATCAGATGGCAAGAAGATGAGGGAGAGATCCGGGGTGCAAGACTCCATTCTGGCGACGCAGGGGCTGACGCGTGAGTTTCGTGGGTTTGTCGCTGTCAACAGCGTCGACCTTAACGTGCGCACGGGGACCATCCATGCCCTGATCGGCCCGAACGGCGCCGGCAAGACCACATGTTTCAACATGCTTACCAAGTTTCTACAGCCCACGCGGGGCACGATTTATTTCAAGGGCCGCGATATCACGGGCCTGAAGCCTGCTGACGTGGCGCGGCTGGGGTTGATCCGCAGCTTCCAGATTTCGGCGGTGTTTCCGGAGCTTTCGGCCCTGCACAACGTGCGCCTCGCGTTGCAGCGGGCGCGCGGCGCCAGCTTCGATTTCTGGCGCTCCGAGGAGGTGCTGCATCAATACGACCAGCGTGCCCGGGAACTGCTCGAAGACGTGGGTCTGACCGAATACACCGACACACCGGCCGGGCAGATGTCGTACGGCCGCAAGCGGGCGCTTGAGATTGCCACAACCCTGGCGCTTGACCCTGAAATGATGCTGCTCGACGAGCCCACCGCCGGCATGGCGCATGACGACGTCGAACGCATCGTGGCGTTGATCCGTCGCATCCGTGCCGGTCGCACCATCCTGATGGTGGAGCATAATCTTTCGGTGGTGGAAGGGCTTTGCGATACCATCACCGTGCTCACCCGCGGTCGTGTGTTGGCAGAGGGCGATTACGCCACGGTTTCGGCCAATCCTGAAGTAATCGCAGCCTATCTCGGAGCGGCCGATGCGTGATGCAATCAATTCCGTGCCGATGCTCAAGGTGCGCGGCCTGAACTCCTGGTATGGCGAAAGCCATGTCCTTCACGGAGTCGATTTCGACGTGAACGAGGGCGAGGTGGTGACACTTCTGGGCCGCAACGGCGCCGGCAAGACAACCACGATGAAGAGCATCATGGGCCTTGTGGGCAACAGAAAGGGCTCGGTTGAGTTCAAGGGCACCGAGACCGTGGGCATGCGCTCGGACCTCATCGCCCGCTGCGGCATCGCCTTGTGTCCGGAGGAGCGCGGCATCTTCGCCAGCCTCAACGTGACAGAGAACCTCATGCTGCCGCCGGTGATCGCGCCTGGCGGGCTTAGCGTGGAGGAGATCTACACGCTGTTCCCGAACCTTCAGGAACGCGCGTCGAGCCAGGGCACCAAATTGTCCGGCGGCGAGCAGCAGATGCTGGCGATTGGGCGCATTCTGCGGACCGGCGCCAAGCTGCTGCTGCTGGACGAGCCGACCGAAGGGCTGGCGCCGGTCATCGTGCAGCAGATCGGCCGGACCATCCGCGAGATCAAGAAGCGCGGCTTTACGGTTTTGCTGGTGGAACAGAATTTCCGCTTCGCGGCAACCGTGGCGGACCGGCATTATGTGATGGATCATGGCGTGGTCATCGACATGATTCCGAACGCCGAACTCGAAGCCAACATGGACAAGCTGCACGACTATCTCGGCGTCTAGATCAGGATGTGTTTGGGTTGCTTCACCCGGACACATGAACATGATCGATAAACCAAAGGCCAGAGCGTGATCATTTTGGCCCTATCGAAAACCATCACGCTCCAGCCGCAGTCAACGACACGACAAAGGGAGATCATCACATGCGCATCGACCGTAGAACGCTGCTTGGAACCGCTGCTGCCGCGACCGCCGTGGCCCTGCCCGGCATGGGTGCCCGCGCGCAAGGTGCGACTTTGAAAATCGGCGTGCTGACGGATCTGTCCGGCCCCTACAAGGACCTCGCCGGCCCCCAGGCCGTGCAGTGCGTCTATCAGGCGATGGAAGACTACGGCGTGTCGGCCAAGGGCATGAAGATCGAGGTCGTATCTGGCGACCATCAGAACAAGCCCGACATCGGCTCGGGCATTGCGCGCCAGTGGTATGACCGCGACGGCGTGGACCTGATCGTGGAAGTCGCCAATTCCGGCGTGGCGCTGGCGGTGGCCAACGTGGCGAAGGAGAAGAACAAGGTCTACATCAACTCCGGTGCTGCAACGTCCGACCTCACGGCCGAGCAGTGCAACGCCAACACGATCCATTGGGCCTATGACACCTACATGCTCGCGAAGTCCACCGGCGGTGCCTTGGTGAAGGCCGGCGGCGACAGCTGGTTCTTCATCACCGCCGACTATGCGTTCGGCAAGGCGCTGCAGCGCGACACCACCGGCTTCATCCAGGCCGCCGGCGGCAAGGTGGTGGGCGGTGTGGCATATCCGTTCCCGGGCACCACGGATTTCTCGTCCATGCTGCTGCAGGCGCAATCTTCCGGTGCCAAGGTGCTGGGCATCGCCAATGCCGGCACCGACACCATCAACACCATCAAGCAGGCCAAGGAATTCGGTATCACGATGACCCTGGCCGGCCTGCTGCTGTTCATCTCGGACGTGCATGCGTTGGGCCTGGAAGTGGCGCAGGGCATTGCGCTGACCGATAGCTTCTACTGGGATGGCAACGACCGCACCCGCGCGTTCTCCAAGCGCCTGCAGCCGAAATTCCCAACCGCGCGCCCAACGATGGTGCATGCGGGCGTCTATTCCTCGGTGCTCCACTGGCTCAAGGTGGCGGGCCAGGCTGGCGTGCCTGCCATGAAGGGCAGCGGCACCGACGTGGTTGCGCGCCTGAAGGCGATGCCGACCGATGACGATTGCTTCGGGCCGGGCCTGATCCGTGCTGACGGGCGCAAGATCCACCCGAGCTATCTGTGGAAGATCAAGAAGCCGTCCGAGAGCAAGGGACCCTGGGACTACTACACCCCTCTGGGTTCAACCCCGGCCGACGAGGCGTTCCGTCCGTTGAAAGATGGCGGCTGCGCCCTTGTGAAAGCCTGAACTTCAAACTCGAAAACCTCGACCCAAAACCTCGAAAAGGGGAAAATCCATGGAAATTTCTCGTCGCTCGCTGCTCGGCAGTGCCGCCATCGGCACTGCCGCAACCGCCCTGCCGGTCGCCCGGGCCCGCGCGCAGGGCAAGCCCGTCATCAA
>JBBROR010000190.1:0-6581 GCA_038229175.1 Acetobacterales bacterium
GACAATTTGGCCAGCCGGCCGAAAAGCGGGATCTGCGTCAACTCAATCTTCACCACATAGCGGGCATAAGGAACCATGCTGAACCACAAAAGCGTGTCGAACGCCGATTGGTGCATCGATGCAATCAGCATCGGCCCATCCTTCGGAAGATTTTCCTGGCCGGTTATCACGTGCCGTATCCCGCAAATCGGCAGGCCAATGAGAATCAACTTACTCCAGTACCGCGCCCAGGGCTTCAGCAGCCCAGGTGAGAACAACGACAATATCTGCCCGCTCAGCACCATCACCACGCACACGGCATAGAACCAGATGCTAAAAAGAAATGAGCGAAGACCCGTCATCCACCATGCTCCGCCAATGGGTCGAGCCCGACAAAGCCGGGCCGTGCACCGAAACCTGCCCGCCCCGCCAATTCCACCAGGCCCAGTTCGGCTGCCAGAAACTTCGTATACTCGCCGGCAAGCAACCGCCAGCTTGTCGGGGCCGTCATGTCGCGCATGCCCGGCGGCTGCACGCGCACCGGAATGAGCGTGATGCCAGGCAAACGCTGCCGCAATTCCGCAAGGGCGCGCGGCATGTGATAGCCGGCGGTTACCACGATCAACGACGCAATATGATGTGCGGCCACCCAGTCCGACGTTTCACTGGCGTTGCCGTGGGTGTCGCCGGCCATGCGCCCCAATGCCACGCGCGGCGCCAGCATGCGGTCCACTCCCGCGCGATGTGCCAGCTCCGGAAATTCAGCAGCCCGGCCCACGCCGGAGATCAGCAAACGCTCGGCCACCCCCGACTCAAGCAAACGAAGTCCGGCGGCCACCCGGTCCGCACCTCCGGTCAGAACCACAATCCCGTCGGCATGCGGCGGGGCGGCGGAGGGGCTGCGCGCTTCATGCACGAACCATGCGAAGCCAAACAGCCACAAGGCGGTAATGGCGGCGGGAAAGACTAGCCAACGAGAAAAGCGCCTCATGGCAGTGCCTGCAGCCAACGGCGCACGGTGGCCTGGGCGGTCAGAAACCCGATCGCCCCAGCCACCACCGGCAGCAGCGGCAGCAGCATCCAGATCGGCTGGGCCAGCCAGGCCGCTTCGGACGGGCCGTGCTGGGGCGGCCTCGTCATGAACGGTGCGGCAAGATCGGTCAGCACGAACAGGACCGGCACCGCGGACGCCGCACCCAAAAAGCCGCCCAATGCGGTCAGCCGCGTGATCCGCTTTGCAAAACGGCCTGCGATCATGCCGTCCGTGGCGCCAAGGCCATGCACGATCTCGATCGCATCCCGGCGCGATGCCAGGCCCGCCCGGGTCGCGACCATCACCACACAGGCCGCCACCACCGCCACCACCAGCAAGGCCAGCCAGGAACATGCCTGCAGACTGAGCGCCAGCACCGAAAGCCGCCCTACCCACACACCATGGCTTTCCGCCGTCGTGCCGGCGGCCACCTCAGCCAGCGCCTTGCCCAACGCGGCTTCGTCCGCGGTGGGCGCCAGATGCACCTCGATCACGGCCGGCAGCGGCAGCGAAGCCGTCTCGGCGGCGGCCCCCAGCCAGGGGCGCAGCAACTCGCCAAGCTCACGCGCCGACAACGGACGTGCGGTCGACACGTCCTGGCTCGTGCGAAGGACGCGCAGAACGGCGTCCAGGCGCGTTTCGTCCGGCGCATCCGCCCGGCGCGGCGTTGGCTGCTCGGGATTGGGCACCTGCACCGTTACCGTTGATGCGGCGCCGTCCTGCCAATGTGCCGCCAAGGACGCGGCCGCCAGCGCGCCGGCCATCGCCAATGCCGCCAGGAACGACATCGCCGCCACCAGAAGCGGCAGCATCCGATCGCCCAGCGCCCGGCGCAGGCCCAGTTCGTCGCCACGGCGCGGCGCTGGTGGCCGACGATCAGCCATCGCCAACCAGCATGCCGGCCTCCAGCCGCAAAGATGGCCCGGGATGGCGCGCCACCAGCGCATCGTTGTGGGTCGCTACAACCACGGTGGTGCCAAGCCTGTTCAACTCGCCCAGCAGCCGCATCAGCCGCACCGCCTGCCCGTCGTCCAGATTGCCGGTGGGCTCGTCGGCCAGCAGCAGGCTCGGCCGCCCCACCACGGCGCGCGCGATTGCCACGCGCTGCTGCTCGCCGCCCGACAATTGCGCGGGCCGGCGATCGGCTTTGTCCGTCAGGCCCACCCAACGCAGCATCTCACCCACATCGGCACGGATCTGGCCCTCGGGCCGGCGGGCGATGCGCAGCGGCAGCGCCACGTTGTCGAACGCCGACAAATGGCCGAGCAGGCGAAAATCCTGAAACACCATCCCGATTCGCTGGCGCAACTCGGGCAGCGCGCGCCGTTCGGCGGCCCCGATATCGGTGCCCATCACCATAAGCCTGCCGCGCCCGGGACGAAGTGCCAGCTGCAAGAGGCGCATCAGGCTGGATTTGCCGGCGCCCGATGGCCCCTGGAGCCAGCGAAACCCACCCGGCGCCACGTAAAAGCTGATATCGCGCAGAATCTCGGGGCCTGCCTTGGTGCCCGCGCCATATCGCAGCCCAACATTTTCCAGCCTGATCATCCAGCATCCCAACGAAGTGGAAACCTTTTGCCACCATTCTGTCGCCAACCGGAAGCCGACCGGCTCCTCAAATCTGGTGACGCAAAATGCTGATCACATGCCCAAGCTGCGATTCAGGCTACGAAGTGCCAAATCACCTTCTGGCCGGTGAAGGAAGGCGGCTGCGTTGCAAACTGTGTGCGGAGGAGTGGCACGCCAGTCTTCCCCCGGCCGAAAAGATGCCCGGTGAACCGCCCGCTCTGGCGCCTTCGCCGCACATGGCGCCACACCTGGTGCCAGACACGGCGCCAGACACAGCGCCAGAACATGCGCGCTCCGAAACGTTGATGGCGCCAGCGCCGCTTGCCCGTCCGCAAAAACGCCGTCGCCTGCCTTGGATCGCAGCCACCTCGGCGTGGGCCGCCAGCCTCGTGCTCGTCGTCTCCGCCGGGGTCGCCACCGCGCACTGGCGCGGCGACATCGCAACCGCCTGGCCCCCCAGCGAACGGCTGCTCCGTCTCCTTCCGTAGATCAAACCAAAAGGGGGCGCCCGGTCAGGACGCCCCCCTATTCAGGCAAGAACGCCGTAACCCATCAGGCGTCGGCGAGCTCGGCCGGGAAACGGAACTTCACATCCTCCGCCACGCCGTCCAAGGTTGTCACCTCAACCTCACCGAACGCGCGCAAGCCCTCGATCACGCCCTGCACCAGGGTCTCTGGGGCGGAGGCGCCCGCGGTCAGGCCAACCGAGGTCATGCCCACGAACCATTCCGCCTTCAGATGCGTGGCGTCGTCGATCAGATAGGATGGCTTGCCCAGTTCCTCGCCGATCTCCCGCAGGCGGTTGGAGTTGGAGCTGTTCTTCGAACCCACAACCAGGATCATGTCGGCCGCCTCAGCAAGCTCGCGCACCGCCTGCTGGCGGTTTTGCGTGGCATAGCAGATGTCGCGCACATCCGGCCCGGCGATCTTGGGAAACCGCTCCTTCAACGCCGCGATGATGCCACGGGTGTCATCCACCGAAAGGGTTGTCTGGGTGATATACGCGAGCTGGTCGGGGGTGCTGGGCTCCAGCGTCGCCACGTCTTCAACCGTCTGGACCAGATGCACCTTCCCAGGCATTTGCCCGATGGTACCCTCAACCTCGGCATGGCCGGCGTGTCCAACCAGCACCAGCTCGCGGCCGGCGGCGGCATAGCGGCGGCCTTCGTTGTGCACCTTGGTCACCAGCGGGCACGTTGCATCGATCACCGGCAGGCCACGCTCCTTTGCGACCTCCTCAACCCGCTTGGCCACGCCATGCGCGCTGAAAACCGTCATGGCGCCGGCGGGAATTTCGTCCAGCTCATCGACGAAAACCGCGCCACGCGTGCGCAGATCCTCAACAACGTGGCGATTATGGACGATTTCGTGGCGCACATAGATCGGTGGCCCAAACTTCTTCAGCGCCCGCTCCACGATTTCGATCGCACGCTCAACGCCTGCGCAAAAGCCGCGCGGTTGGGCCAGAACCACCTTCAACATGCACTCTCTCCGTGCGGCAGGACGCCGCGCTGTAATTCACCTAGAGCCGCGACATGGGAACTCAAACGTCGTTCTCCCACCCGCCAGAACACGCTTGGCTTGCGGCGGCAAACTTTGCCGCGTATGGCACGTTTCGCGCTAGGGGAGTAGTGTTGGCGCGCATAGGTCGCGCTGACGGCCATTTTCCGGCCTGCCGACGGAGCCAACCAACATCAATGAACGCCCCTATCACAGCCCCCCGCCCCAAAACCCCCACCCTGGACCGCGTGCACACGCCCGCTGATCTGCGCAATTTCTCAGGCGAACAGCTCCAGGCCCTGGCCGACGAACTGCGCGCCGAGACGATTGACGCCGTGTCCACCACCGGTGGCCATCTTGGTGCGTCCCTCGGTGTGGTGGAACTCACGGTGGCGCTGCACGCCGTGTTCGACACCCCGCACGACCGCCTGATCTGGGATGTCGGCCACCAGACCTACCCGCACAAAATCCTGTGCGGCCGGCGCGACCGCATCCGCACCATCCGCCAAGGCGGTGGCCTGGCCGGCTTCACCCGCAGAGCCGAGAGCGAATACGACCCCTTCGGCGCCGGCCATTCCTCCACCTCGATATCCGCGGGCCTTGGCATGGCCGTCGCGTCGGCCATGCAGGGCAAGCCGCGCAACGTGGTGGCGGTAATCGGCGACGGCTCGATGTCGGCCGGCATGGCCTACGAAGCCATGAACAACGCCGGCGCGCTCAAATCCCGCCTGGTGGTGGTGCTGAACGACAACGACATGTCGATCGCGCCGCCCGTGGGTGCCATGTCCGCCTATCTCTCACGCCTGCTGTCGTCACAGAAATTCCTCAGCCTGCGCGACATCGCCATCCGCATGGCCAAGAAATTCCCCAAGGGCATCGAGCGCACCGCCCGCCGCGCCGAGGAATATGCCCGCGGCATGCTCACCGGCGGCACCCTGTTCGAGGAGTTAGGCTTCTACTACGTGGGCCCGATCGACGGCCACAACCTCGAACACCTGCTGCCGGTGCTCCGCAACGTGCGCGAGGCGGACGAGCATGGCCCGATCCTGCTGCATGTCATCACCCAAAAGGGCCGCGGCTACGCCCCGGCAGAGGCCAGCGCCGACAAGCTGCACGCCGTCAGCAAATTCAACGTGTTGACCGGCGAGCAGGTGAAGGCCCCACCGGGACCGCCGACCTATACCAACGTGTTCGCCCAGGCATTGATGGACGAAGCCAGCCGCAACCCCGCCATCGTGGCCATCACCGCCGCCATGCCGTCCGGCACCGGGCTCGACAAATTCGCCAAAGCCTATCCGGATCGCACCTTCGACGTTGGCATTGCCGAGCAGCACGCGGTCACGTTCGCCGCCGGCATGGCCACCGAGGGCATGGCGCCGTTCTGCACCATTTATTCGACATTCCTGCAGCGCGCCTACGACCAGGTGGTGCACGACGTGGCCATCCAATCCCTGCCCGTCCGCTTCGCCATCGACCGCGCCGGCCCGGTGGGGGCCGACGGGGCCACCCATGCCGGCAGTTTTGACCTCGCCTATCTCGGCTGCCTGCCGGGCATCGTGATCATGGCGCCATCGGACGAGGCGGAGCTGATGCACGCGGTGGCCACCATCGCGTCCATCAACGACGGCCCGAGTGCGGTGCGCTACCCGCGCGGCGAGGGCACCGGTGTCGCGCTGCCGGCGCACGGCGAAATCCTGCCGATCGGCAAGGGACGGATCGTTCGCGAAGGTTCGGACGTTGCCATCCTGTGCCTCGGCCCGCGCCTGGCCGATTGCCTGAAGGCGGCGGACACGCTGGGCGAGGCCGGTATCAGCGTCACGGTGGCCGACGCCCGCTTCGCCAAGCCGCTGGACGCCGCGATGATCGATAAGCTGGCCCGTGATCACAAGGTGCTGGTCACCATCGAAGACGGCTCCATGGGCGGCTTCAGTGCGGCCGTGATGCAGCATCTGGCCTGGGCCGGCCTTTTGGACAACGGATTAAAAATCCGCCCGATGGTGCTGCCGGACCGCTTCTTGGAACACGACGCGCCGGCCAAGCAATGGATCGATGCCGGGCTGACCGCGAAGGACGTGGTCGAGACGGTTATGAAGGCGTTGGGACAATCAACATGATGATGCGCCGTTCATTTCTGGGCTTGCTCGGCCTCGCTGGTGCGATGGCCGTCACGCCGGGCCTGGCCACAGCCGAAAATGCGCCCGCGCAGCCGATCGCAGCACTCAACGCGGGGTTGATGCAGGTGATGATTGCTGGCAGGGCCACGGCGTTCGCCACACGGATGGCAACGCTCACGCCGATTGTGCAGGCCAGCTTCGATCTGCCGCTCCTGCTCCGGAATTCGGTTGGTCCCGCGCGCTGGACCAGCGTTGCGGAGGCGCAGAAAACCGAATTGCTGGAGGCGTTCACCCAGTTCACCGTCGCCAGCTACGTGGCCAATTTCGATGTCGCCAGCGGCGACACCTTCGTCATTGCGCCAGAGAACAGAATGTTGGGCAAGGAC
>JBBROR010000191.1:0-6579 GCA_038229175.1 Acetobacterales bacterium
AGGAAACAACGTGGCCGACTGCTCCGGCAGCTCCACGCCGGTGCGCGCCATCATGCCCAGCTTGTCCATCCAGGCCCGCTGCAGGGTTGGCCCCGCCGCCTCTGCCATCCGTGCCGCGCCGATATTGGAGGAATAGGCGATGATTTCAGGCACTGCGAGCCAGCGATGCTTGCCCTCGAAATCGTTAATGCTGAAGCGGCCGATCTTGATCGGGTTGGTGGCGTCGAACCCGTTCCAAATGTGCACGGTGCCGCTGTCCAGCGCCATCGCTGCGGTCTGCAGCTTGAACGTGCTGCCTGGCTCGTAAACGCCCGTCACGGCGCGGTTGAACCGCTCGTCCGGCACGGCATGGCGGGGCTCGTTGATGTCGAAATCAGGCAGCGACACCATGGCGATGATCTCGCCGGTGCGCACGTCCATCACAATGCCGCAGGCGCCGATGGCGTTGAATTCAGCCATTGCCTTGGACAGCTCATCGCGCACCACGGCCTGCGCCCGCACATCCAGCGACAACCGCAGCGGGGTGCTCTGGCTGGAAAGCTGCTGGTCGAAATGCCGCTCCAGCCCGGCGATGCCGTGGCTATCGACATCCACACCGCCCAGCAACTGGGCCGCAACCCGGCCCAGCGGATAGCGCCGTCGCTCGGTCCGCTCGAAATCGACGCCGGGAATGCCCAGCGCGTTGACCGCCAACTGCTCCCGCGGGGTCAGCTGGCGGGCCAGATAGACGAACTGCTTGGACTGGTCGGCCAGCCGCTCCAGCGTGACGTCCTCGTCGATCCGCGGCAACACGGATTTCAACTTATGGGCGGCCTCCTGCGGGTCGATCAACGCGCGGGGATTGGCGATCAGTGCGGCATTCGGCAGCGACAGGGCCATCGCCTCGCCGTTGCGGTCCACGATCATGGCGCGCTTGGCCCGCGCAAGTTCCATCGGGCGGGCGGCGGCCGGCGCGATGCTGGGCTGCTTGTCAGCCGAGGACACCGGCGCCTCGGGCCGTTTCGCGTCCTGGAATTTCGGCTGCATGGGCATGATCACGGTTGCCAGCGCCAGCTTGAGGCTGAGCGCTGCGAACAGCCCAGAGAAGCCGCAGGCGGCGATGACGATGCGGCCGCGGGTCCGCTCCATCGTGGCGCGGCGGGCGAGATCGGGCGCGGTGATCCGCACGTCGTCCACGCGCGGCACCCCGGCCTCACGCGGGGCGCCGAAGCGCCGAGCCACGCTGTTGCGACCTGGCGGGTTGTCGTTTTGATTGTCGTGCGAAGGGGGGCGCCTGCTCATCGGCGCGGCGGCGTGTAGCTGGTGGGCGTCAGCACGTTGGCCGGCAGCGGCACCTGGCTGCGCGCCATCCCCAGTGAGGACGCGAACACCGGCGCCGCGGCGGGCGAGGAGGCCGGGGCGCTAAAGGCCGCTTCCTGGGGAACGCTGCCGCGGACCGGGCGGGGGGCGGGCTCGATCAACGGCGTCGGGCGGGGAGTTGGCCGGGATTCGGCAGCGGCGGCTGCGCGCACCAGCGGCGCACGCGGCATCGGCTGTGCAGAGGCAAGCACCGACGGCGCCTGTGCCACGAATGGCATTGGCGCTGACGCTGTCTGCGGTGCCGGGACAACGGGCTTCGGAACCGCGATTGGTTTGGTCGCCGCAACCTGGATCAGCGGCACCGGACGTTCAGCCGCAGTTTTCTCAGGAATCGGCGGCTTCTCGGGAAGTGGCGCCTTTTCTGCCGTGCTCGTTGCAGCCGCCACCATTGCAACCGGCGCAGTGGCGGGGCGAGGCGGTTCAACCGCGTTCGCGATCAGCGGAGGCGGCGCGAACGGCGCCGGATTGGCCTGCACACCGGCATTCACCGACGCCAGACGACGCTCAATATCGGCCATCGAGGCGAATTGTACGGGATCGGTCGGCTGGAGCGACAGGACCATGGTGGCCAACTCGCGCAACCGGTCCGGATCGCCGAGACGGTCGTATTCCGCCCGCATCATCGCGGCGCGGGTGCGGCTGTCCTGCGCCTGGCGGCCGAGCCGGCCGATCTCGCGGTCGAGCATCTGCGCATCATGCTTGGCGCTGTAAAGATACAGGCCGGAGCCGGCGGCGACCAAAAGACACAGGCAGGTGAAAGGACGGATCATGTCAGGGCATCTGCCAAATCAGAGTGGAAAGAGCCGAGCACTTTAGTATCGAGTCGCTGAAGCGCGCGTAGTCGTGCACTGCGACTGCGCGGATTGACTGTGGTTTCATTGTCGCTCGGACGCACCGCGCGCGGCGTCAGCAGCCTGAAATCAGCAGCCCCGCGCTCCATCATGCCGCGCGGGTCAAAGCGCGAGGGCAGCGGCGTGCGGCCGGCGGCCTCGGTCATGAAACGCTTCACCAGCCTGTCTTCCAGCGAGTGAAACGATACCACGACAAGGCGGCCCCCCGGCGCCAGCAGTGACGCCGCCTGCGCCAGCGCCCGCTCGATCTGGCCCAGTTCGTCGTTCACGCGGATGCGCAAGGCCTGAAAGCTGCGGGTTGCGGGGTCGATCCCTGATTTGTCCTTTGGCACCACAGACCGGATGATATCTGCCAATTGTGCTGTGGTTGTGATGGTGGCCAGGGAGCGCGCGGCCACGACAGCGCGCGCGATGCGGCGCGACAGCCGCTCGCCGCCAAGTTCGTAAAGTGTGTCGGCCAGGTCCGCCTCGCTGAGATCGGCCACCAGGTCGGCCGCACTCGGACCGCTGCGACCCATTCGCATGTCCAACGGGCCATCATGGCGGAAGCTGAAGCCCCGGGCCGGGTCGTCGATCTGGTAGGAGGACACGCCGAGGTCCAGCACCACGCCATCGAGCGTGCTTACGTCGTGTTGCGCCAGCAGCTCCGCCATGTCGCCGAAGCCGCCTTCGATCAGATGCAGGCGGGGGGCATGGGCTACGGCCAAAGCTTCACCTCGCGCGATCGCATCGGGATCGCGGTCGATCGCCCAGAGGATGCAGCCGGTGTCCAGGATGGCGGACGCATAGCCGCCGCCGCCGAACGAGCCGTCCAGATGGGTTTCGCCCGGGCAGGGCGCGAGATACTGCATCACCTCGTCCAGCATGACGGGGATGTGGCTGAAGCCGGTGCTTATCGCAGCATGGGTCATGCCGAACGCCCTGGCAGGGTAAATCCGCGGGCGCGTGCGCGTTCATGCGCCTCCTCGCGGCGACGGGCGGCCGCCTCGGGTTCCCATATCTCGAAATGGTCGCGCATGCCCACGAACACCACGGCTTCGCTCAAGCCGGCATGACGCGCCAGAATGTCGGGCAGGATGATACGCCCGTCCTTGTCTGCCGTAAGTTCGGCGGCATCGGCATAGAAGGCGAAGGTCAGGTCGTCCTGTTCTTCGCTGAACACGGCCAGCCGTTCCATACCAGCGCCGCGTTCCTGGAAATCCGCCGCCGCCCACCCCTCGATGCAGCCGTGTCGATGCGACGGACGCAGCACAAGATTGGCGGTCTCGCGGTCCGGCGATGCCTCTTTCAGCTTGCTGCGGAACGACGCGGGAATACTCACACGCCCCTTGGCGTCCAGCCTGTTGTGATGAGAGCCCATGAATTGGGTCATCTGGCCGGATATGCCCCTTGTCTGCGCTGTTTCGCCGCTCCGCCTGGCCCGGCCTCAAATCGCACCCGTCCGGCATGATGCCGAATTTTTGGGATGATATGGGATATCATGGGCAATTTTGGGCGTCAAAGGGATTTCCCGCTTCATGCGTGGGAAATGTCATGGAAAGTCGTTGCGCTTCAGCAGTTTAATGAACCCGTGATGTGGAAGGACGCCGCGATTCTTGTGCTTCTACTTCCCAGATAGCAGTATTCTTGGTTTGTTCCAGTGGGTGTTTCTGTGGACAGAAGCAGGATAACCTGTGGATAACTTGGAACAGAACGAGGCCTGGCCCGGTTGCATCATGGCTGCGTGATCGGGCCAGCCGGTCGACAGCGCCGGGATCGACAACTGCTGAGATCAAGGATGCCGTGTTGACCGTGCTGCAGAAAGCGCGCGTTTGTTTCGCAGGTTCAAACAAGTCCGATCCGCCAGAGCATGATGCGTTGGGGTTGCTTCACCGATGGTGCCAATCGTCTCGTAACAATAGATCACGGTTTTTAGTCATCCCGTTGATCACAACGCGTTCGGGTTGCTCAACCCAAAGCGCGTCGTGATCTGAACGAAGTGCCAGACGGCCTGTAAGCCGGGTTCTGTTCGCACCTTGCGGCACGAGACGACCATTCCTCTGGGACGCCCATTGCGGAGCGCCTCACGCGACCAACCCGGGCGACAGGGCGGAAATGCCCCCGCGTCACCGCCATAATCCTGGCGAACCAGTGGTATGGCAGCCGCCGGCCGCCCCTATTCGGTCTTGCTCCCGGTGGGGTTTGCCCTGCCGCCGCTGTTACCAGAAGCGCGGTGCGCTCTTACCGCACCGTTTCACCCTTGCCCGTCGCGTGGCGCTGGAATGCGCTGCCTGCCGGGCGGTTTGTTTTCTGTGGCACTTTCCCTGGGGTCGCCCCCGCCGGCCGTTAGCCGGCACCGTATTCCCGTGGAGCCCGGACTTTCCTCCGCAACGGTTGCCCGTCACCGCGGTCGTCCAGCCGTCTGGCGACGTCGTGATGCGCCATGGCCTGCCAAGCGTCAACGCGGAAACGCCATAAAAATACGATTACCCCGCCGCCTGCCGCGCTGATCACGACTCATGACGCATAAGCCGTTGTCGCTCACCTAAACCGCATCAACGCGCCAACAACAAATCCGCTGACCTGCACTTTAAACTGTTGCCAAGTTCTATTGCTCCCGGCGTGACAACCTATGGCCCCTTTGTTGCTATCCGCACGGGTGCCGCCCGATAGGCGTCCAGTGTTCGGATATTCTCGGTCCCGCCCAACGGAATGAGCCGCGCTGTCTCCGCCTTGTTGCCAAGCATCAGCGCACCGCCGGAGGCCATACTGCCCGGTTGGAAATGCCGCGGCGCCGGGCCTGGGTCCGCAAGCGCCAGATCCTTCCGGGTTTCTTCCGCCAGCACCGCCATCACCTTGCGCTGGTAGGCATCCCCCAACTCGGGTGTGAATGAGTGATAGGCCGCCACCGCCTTTGGCCACGCGCCCGTCTGTTGGAACAATTGCGCCAGGAAGCGCCCGGCATAGCCGGCATTGGCAGCAGGATCGAAGCCGTCCTCCAATGATACAAAGGCATTCGGGTGGTGCAACAGATTGACCTGCATGCAGCCGACATCGATCGAGCGCACCCCCCGCGCCTGGAAGGCCCGCACCGCGGCCACAGCCTGGTCGCGCGTGTCATACACATGGTCCACGCCTTCCACATTGATGCTCCATGGCCAGGGGTTGACCTGCCCGTCGGCCGATCGGCGCCCACTTTCGATGCGTGCGATGGCAGACATGAAGTGTGCCGGAATGCCCTGCGACCGCCCAGCAGCCTCAACCGCCCGGCGACACATCACCCCAGGAGCCTCTACGGGAAGCGGCAGGGCGTGTGGCTGCAACATGCCGGTGACACCGAAGTTGGAGCGCCCCGAAAGCCCTGGCACATCCGCAAACACGGCATGCGGATCGGACAGGAGGGCCACGATAAAAAGGCCGAAGCGGAACAGGACATGCCACATGCGCCGCAGCATGCGGGATAAACATGAAGGCTTTGTTAACTGCCTTGCGTCGATGTTGAGCCCTTAGCCTCGCGTTATGCTGCAATGCAAAAAAATACTTGCGATCTGCCGCAGTGCGGTTCTATGTTGTGCACTGCAGCATGGCGGTTACGATCGCAGCTGCTTTCTTGGACGTTTCCTCCCTAAACTTGGCGGTGCCGCAAGGCATCGCCACTTTTTTGAGAATTCATCAGAAATTCGCTGAATTCCAGGTCCTGCTGTGCGTGGATCGATGGATGTTTATAGCCTATTCCTCGAAAAAGCCGCCCTCGGCGATCAGCTCCGCCATCAGCTTTGTGAACCGGGCTTTGACATCTGAAAATCCTGCCAGCCGCTCGATGCGCTGCTCATCCATATAAAGGGACCGGCACACCTCGATCTGCAGCGCGTGCACGCCTTCGCGCGGGCGGCCATAAGTACGGGTGATGTAACCGCCGGCATACGGATCATTTCGTCGCACCCGCCAACCAAATCCGCCCAGCCGGTCCTCAATGCGCCGAACAATGCGGGGCGCGCAGGTGGTGCCGTGGGCATCCCCCAGGATGACATGCGCCCGCGACCCGCCGCGCTGGCTGGCGCCCGGCATCGAATGGCAATCGATCAGCAGACAACGCCCGAATTGTGCCCTGGTGGCTTTGATCTCCGCCTGCAGCGCGTCGTGGAACGGCTGCCAGCAGCCGGCTATGCGCGCCTCGGCATCGGCGAAATCCAATTTTCCGCGATAGATGCTCTCGCCAGACGCCACAACCCGGGCAATCGTGCCCAGCCCGGCGCCAACCCGCGCGCTGGTGGTGTTCACCCAATGCGGCAATTGGCCCACGAACATCGCCGGGTCCAGCTCCCACGCCTCGCGATTGGCATCGCAGAAAGCCCGCGGAAAATTCGCAACCACCATCGGTGTTCCCAGC
>JBBROR010000192.1:0-6539 GCA_038229175.1 Acetobacterales bacterium
CCCGCAGCCGCGGTCAAGGCCACCCAACGGCGTCGGTTGGGATCCATCGGGAGGTCGGGGCTGGGGAATGAAGTGGCCATCGTCGTTTCTTTGCGGTTCCAGTCGTTCGGTCAATGAGGGGGCTGCACGGTGGTGGCCGCGCCGACCAGCGGGGTCGACAACCGTCAGCGAGTACGTGGTGTTCAGAGATCCTCAATACTGCTCGACTCGCAGTACCTTGTCTGTGCGCCAGCGCACACGGACTCGCTTGTCCGCAACGGCACGATGCGGCGGGCACAGGCCGCGACCAGCCGCGCGAATCGCCTCACGTGGCCCCTGCGCGCGCGAATCTGTCGCCAGCTATTCTGCGAGACCGCTGCCTGGCCCGACGGGCATGGCTGAATGCGAGAGCCGTTGTTGCGTCAGCCCTGAATCTCGCGCAGCGACTGAACCGCTGCCGTGAATGCGGCCTCGACGGCGAGCAGATCCTCCGGTTCCGGTACAGCGTCTCGCGCCCCTTTGACGATCATGCCGGCGTGGCGCTGAAGGCATGCTGCGTCCGGCGCGCGTTGCACGTGGCCGGCAATCTGGACGATGGCATCGAGCATGCGGATCGCCACGGCCGGGTTCGAACGAGCGCTTTGCCTGATCTGGTTGAAGGCCGTGTCGACGATGCCTTCAAACGAGGATCCCGGCGCCACCAGCCGCAGCCGTCCGTCGAGGTCGAAACGGAGGGCTGATGGCATGTCGCGTCGCGCCAGGCGGCACAGGGCCGATCCGAGTCGATCCACGCAGGCGATTGCCGTGAAGGGGTCGTTGATGCCCGGGGACAGCGCCCGCACGGCGATCTCGACCAGCTGCTGGAACGAGAATTCGACATCCTGGGCGGTCGTGCGCTGGTTGCCGATCACGAAGGCGGCGTTCATCTTGTCGACCAGGGTTTCAGTGACTCGGTCTCCCGGCCAGACCATGACCAACGCCCGCCCCTTGACGAGGTAGTGTCCGGGCCGGCGCTCCAGCCGCAGCATCAGATTGTCATCGCTGGCCAACGCCATCAGGGCGTCGGCGTCGATGAGTTGGAGATAGCCGTCTTCGATGGCACCCACGGGACGGGCCTCGTGTGCGAACGCCGCTGGCAAGTCGGCTCCGCCCGGCGCTTTCGAGACTTCGGATCCAGGCTTGCCAAGGTGGCCGGGAAACAGCCTGTCGATCCCGTCTTCCAGTTCCTTGCCGACCCGTGCCACGACCTCGTCCGCCTGGATCGAGACCGAGACGTGATGGATGAAGTAGATCAGCACCCCGATGCTGACCATGGCCAGCAGCACGCCGATGCTCACGGACAGATGAGGCACGAAGGCGACCTCGTCGGCGCGCCGGATGGTGCGAAGCACGAGCAGGCAGTACACGAACGTGGCCACGAAGGTGCCCAGCACCACCTGATTGGCGGTGTCACGCATGAAGTTGCGCAGCAGGCGGGGGCCCAACTGGGACGAGGCGAGCGACAGCGCCACCAGCGTCATCGAGAACACGGTCCCGGCGATGGCGATCATCGACCCGGCCACGGTGCCCAGCAGCAGGCTGGCACCCTCTGCACCACCGGAATAGATCCAGCCCAGGCGCTGCAACCAGTCCTCGGCCACGGCCTTGTCGAGCTCGACGGCGCCAACGGCCAGTGCCACGGCCAGGCACGCCATGATGGCTGGCACGAACCAGAAACTGGATCGAACGCGATCCCAATATTTCAGCAGCAGTGCTTTCATGAAGCCTCACTTTAGCCCGTGAAGCTGGTGTTGAACGATGGGGCTGCCGTGTGCGTCAGCGCACAGACGCGGCGCCGCCAAACGGGCATGTTCAAAGCGCCATAAACCGTGGGAAGCCGGAACGCCATGATTCGCCAAACCAAGCACTTGCAGGAACCCGCCATCACCACCGCCGATGCTCGCCGGTCTGGCTGCGGATCTACCGCGTGAGTTGGGCGCAACGGCCCGTGGCGGTCGAATCGACGCCGGCTGCGTAGTGCATCCGGGCGAACCTGTCGAAGCAGGGCGTGCGGCGCTTCCTGCCGACCCGTCGTTGCTCGACATCGCCGATGTCGCCCGGGCGCTCGGCACCGACCTGGAACGTGGCCTGGTCGCCGAGGAGGCTGCCACCAGGCTGCGCGCCGAGGGCCCCAACGAACTGCGCGCCGTCCCACCGGTGCCGGCCTGGCGACGTGGCTTGGCGCAGTTGCAGGACCCTCTGGTCTATCTGCTGGGTGCGGCAGCGACCGTGGCCCTGGCCGCCTGGTGGTTCGAGGGCCGCGGCCATCCCGGTGCGGCCGGCTGGCCACTGGACGCCATCGTCATCGCTGCGGTGGTGGTGCTGAACGCGGTGCTGGGCTGGCTGCAGGAGGCCAAGGCGGCGCAGGCAGTGGCGGCGCTGAAAAAGATGACCACCGCCACGTCGAGCGTGCTGCGAGACGGCACCGTGACCACGGTGTCCAGCGCCGAACTCGTCAGGGGCGATCTGCTGGTGCTCGCCGAGGGTGATGCGGTGGGTGCCGATGCGCGCCTGGCGCAGACCGCCGCGCTGAGGCTGCTGGAGGCGCCGCTGACGGGCGAGAGCGTTGCAGTGCTGAAGGACGCGGCGCCACTGCCGGCGGCTGCGGCACTCGGCGACCGGCTGAACATGGTCTTCAAGGGCACAGCGGTGGCGCAGGGCACCGGACGTGCCGTCGTCACGGCCACCGGCATGCACGCCGAGATGGGCGGAATCGCCAGGCTGCTCGACACCACGCCCGACACGCTGACGCCGTTGCAGGTCGAGATCGCGCACCTGGGCAAGGTGCTGGGCATCGCGGCCGTGGCGATTGCCGGGGTCGTGGTGGCCACGATCCTGCTGACCTCGGAGTTCCAGGGTGTGGGCGATGTCGTCAGGGTGCTGCTGCTCGGCGTGGCGCTGGCAGTGGCCGCCATTCCCGAGGGCCTGCCGGCGATCCTGTCGGTGGTGCTCGCGATGGGCGTGCGCCGCATGGCGCGCCACCACGCCATCGTGAAAAAGCTGGCTTCGGTCGAAACACTCGGATCGGCCTCCGTGATTGCGTCGGACAAGACCGGCACGCTGACGCGCGGCGAGATGACGTTGCAGCGGGCGATGACGGCCTCGGGTCGCATCGATATCACTGGCGTGGGTTATGCGCCGGAAGGGCGCGCCGAGCAGGCGGGCGCCGTTGTGCCTGCTGGTCCCTTGCGCGACGAACTGCGCGCTGTGCTGAACGGCGGAAGCCTGGCGGGCAATGCCCAGCTGCGGCAGGACGACACTGGCGCCTGGGTCATCCAGGGCGACCCGACCGAAGCCGCGTTCCTGGTGGCGCAGCGCAAGTTGGCGAACAGCACGGAGGCCGCGCCTGAGGCGCGGCAACGCTTCGAGCGCATCGGCGAGATTCCCTTCACCTCGCAGCGCATGATGATGTCGGTGCTGATGGTGGACCATGCCGATGGTGATGCGCACGTGCTCTTCACCAAGGGCGCACCCGATGTGCTGCTCGCGCATTGCACGCACGCGCGCCGGGGCGAGGCCACGGTGGCGCTCGATCCGGCCCTGCGCACGCAGGTGCTGGCCGACGTGGCTGCGATGGCCGATGACGCGTTGCGCACGCTGGCCGTGGCGCGCCGCACGCTGGCGCCTGACGCGCAGATTCCGACCGACGCCGTCGAGGCGGCCGCGCTGGAACGGGATTTTGAATACCTCGGCACGGTGGGCCTCATCGATCCGCCGCGCCAGGAGGCGGCCGTCGCCATTGCCCAGGCTCGCCAGGCCGGCATCCGCGTGATCATGATCACCGGCGACCACCCGCGCACGGCGCTGCGCATCGCGGTCGACCTCGGCATCGTCGACGTCGGTGCAGCGGTGCTCACGGGGATCGAACTCGACACGTTGAACGACGCCGCCTTCGCCGCGACCGTGCTGCAGACGTCGGTGTTCGCCCGCGTGGCGCCCAAGCACAAGCTGCGCATCGTGCGCGTGTTGCAGGGCAGCGGCAGCGTGGTGGCGATGACGGGCGACGGCGTCAATGACGCCCCGGCGCTGAAGGCCGCTGACATCGGCGTGGCGATGGGCGTGGCGGGCACCGAGGTGGCCAAGGAGGCGGCCCGCATGGTCCTGGCCGACGATCACTTCGCCACCATCGTGCTGGCGGTGCGCGAAGGGCGTGGCGTGCTCGACAACATCGGGAAGTTCCTGCGCTACCTGCTGTCGTCGAACCTGGCCGAGGTCTTGACGGTGTTTGTCGGTGTGGTGGGGGCTGGTGTCATCGGCCTGAAGGCCACGGCCACCGGCGCAGGGGGCGCGGTGGTGTTGCCGCTGCTGGCCACACAGATCCTCTGGATCAACCTGATCACCGACACCGGCCCGGCGCTGGCCATGGGTGTGGACCCGATCGCCGAGGACGTGATGGCACGCAAGCCCCGCCCGCGCGGCCAGCGCATCATCGATGCCCGAATGGGGTTGGGCGTGGCCGAAAGCGGCGTCGTCATGGCCGCGCTGACCCTGCTGACGCTGGACCTGTTCCTGCCCGGCGGGCTGGTCGAGCCGGTGGACGCCTGGCTGGGGCCCGGCCCGTACAGCCTGGAACTGGCGCGCACCGCCGCCTTCACGGTGCTGGTGCTGACGCAGCTCTTCAACTGCTTCAACGCGCGCTCGGCATCCGCATCCGCGTTCCGCGCAGCGTTTTCGAACCGCTGGCTGTGGGCAGCGGTGGCGTTGTCGACCGCGCTGCAAGTCGCCGTCGTGCACTTGCCTTTCCTCAACCTTGCCTTCGGCACCGTGCCGCTCTCGGCGGGCCAGTGGTGCGTGTGTGTGGCGATGGCCAGCGGGGTGCTCTGGTTCAGCGAGGCACGAAAGCTGTTGCGACGACTGTGGGCGAGGCGGACGCCTGCACCGCATGGGCAGTGACGGAATCGAAGTCCTGCCTGCGTTCGCGCCAATCGTCTCATCGTGCTCACGGTGGGTACCTGGCGCTCAACTCGACGTGGTCCCGCCTGTTCGCAACAACGCGTTGCGGGTCGCACGCGCGCGACATCACAAGCGGCACGGCTCCGTGAGCACGCCAGGCGGACTCCGCGCCGCGCCGGCATACTGAACCATGCTCGATATTGCGGCCACCTGTCTCGTCGTGACGGCCTTGCTGGCCTACCTGAACCACCGTTTCGTCGGCCTGCCGACGACCATCGGCGTCATGGTCGCGGCGCTCTGCCTTTCCTTGTTGCTGGTAGGACTCGACAGCCTGGGCATCCTGCACGGACTGCGCAGCTATGAGGAGTCGATGCTGCGGTCGATCGATTTCTCCGACGTGCTGATGCAGGGGATGTTGTCTTTCCTGCTGTTCGCGGGCGCTTTGCATGTTGACCTGCGCGAATTGCGCGCCTACCGCTGGCAGGTCGGCGCGTTGGCGGTGGTCGGCACGCTGATGTCCACGGTGCTGGTCGGTGGCGTGCTCTTCTGGACCTTGCCGTGGGTCGGGCTGCCGGTTCCGTTGCTCTACTGCATGCTGTTCGGCGCACTCATCTCGCCCACCGATCCGATCGCTGTCATGGGCATCCTGAAGTCGGCCGGTGCACCGAAGAATCTCGAAATGGTCATCGCGGGAGAATCGCTGTTCAACGACGGCATTGGCGTCGTGATTTTCTCTTTGCTGCTCGGCGTACTGGCCAGCGGCGATGCCCCGACGCTACGGCAGGGCGGGATGCTGTTGCTCCATGAGGCGGGCGGCGGTTTGTTGTTCGGCGCCGTGCTGGGCTATGGCACGTTCTGGTTGCTTCGCAGCATCGATCAGTACCAGGTCGAGTTGCTGATCACGCTGGCCGCCGTCATGGGTGGCTATGCACTGGCCTCGAAGCTTCACGTGTCCGGTCCGTTGGCGATGGTGGTGGCCGGCCTGATGATCGGCCACCACGGCCGGGCGCTGGCGATGTCGGACACCACACGGCATCACCTCGACCTGTTCTGGGAACTGCTCGACGAGATCCTGAACGCGGTGCTGTTCGTGCTCATGGGACTGGAGGTCATCTTGATCCACTTCCCGAGCGGCATCGCGGTGGCTGCCGTTCTCGCGATCGTGGTGACGCTGCTGACGCGCTGGCTCACCGTGGGGCTGCCGGTCGACCTCTGGCACCTGCGCCTGCGCCTTCCTGGCGGTTCGGGGCGGGTATTGACCTGGGGCGGGCTGCGCGGCGGCATTTCGGTGGCGCTGGCTTTGTCGCTGCCAGCAAGCCCGTACCGGGAGACGTTGCTCGCCCTGACCTATTGTGTCGTCGTGTTCTCGATCCTGGTGCAGGGCCTGACGATCGGCGGCGTGGTACGCCACGCGGTGAAAACCTGATCTCTGGCCGGTGTCTGAACGAATGGGTCCCGGCGACCTCCATCACAACAACGAAGGAAATTTCATGCGAACCCGAATCCTGTTCCTGCTCTTGCTTGGCAGCCTGATCGCTGCTTTTGCCGCACTCAACTGGGCTGCCTTCACGGCGCCGTCCACGCTGTCCGTCGGCGTGACCACGGTCGAAGCACCGCTGGGGGTGACC
>JBBROR010000193.1:0-6514 GCA_038229175.1 Acetobacterales bacterium
CGCCGGGCCAACGCGGGCCGAAGTGGTTGCACTCAGCACCGCGTGCGAAAGATCGGTGATCAGGGCGCGGCCCAGCGTGTCCACCAAGCCCACCAGGCAGGCGGCCACGAAGGCGCCCCGGATGGAGCCGACGCCGCCGATGACGATGACGACAAAGGCGAGGATGAGAAGGTTTTCGCCCATGCCTGGTTCCACTGACACCAGCGGGGCGGCGAGGACGCCAGCGAAGCCTGCCAGCATGGCGCCCATGCCGAAAACAACACGAAAAAGACGGCCGATATCGACGCCGAGGCCTTCGACCATGGCGCCGTTGCTGGCGCCGGCGCGGATCAGCATGCCGATACGGGTGCGGTTGACGACCAGCGCCAGGCCGGCTGCGACGCCGAGGCCGGCTGCCATCACGGCGATGCGGTAGATGGGGTAACGCAGACCTTCGACCAGTTGGAACGATCCTGACAGCAGCACCGGCATTTTCATGTCGAGCGGGTTGGAGCCCCAGAGCAGGCGCGTGGCCTCGTTCAGGGTGATGATGATGCCGAATGTGGCGAGCACCTGGTCAAGCTCGGAGCGGCGGTAGAGGTGGCGGAAGACGAGGTGTTCGAGAGCCAGGCCGAAGGCGCCGGCGGTGAGAGAGGCGAGCAGGAGGCCGGCCCAGAAGCTGCCGGTCAACGTCGCAAAAGTGACGCCGAGATAGGCGCCGATCATGTATTGGACGCCGTGGGCGAGGTTGACGAATTTCATCACGCCGAACACGAGAGTCAGGCCGGCGGAGATGAGGAACAGGAGCATGCCCAGTTGCATGCCGTTCAGCGCCTGCACGATCAGCAGTGTCATGCAGGCGCGCCCGCTCCGTCAGTTCATCTTGCAGTCTGCGGCGTAGGGGTCGACGTCGGCGGAGAGGACTTTTTTCTGGATTTCGGTTTGCAGCTTACCATCTGGCCGCTTGGCGACGCGGGCGAGGTAGAAATCCTGCACCGGATAGTGGTTGGCGCCGAATTTGAAGCTGCCGCGCACGCTTTCGAAGGGAGCTTTTTCCAGCGCGGTGCGCAGCTTGGCGTGGTCGGTGCCCCCGGCCATGCGCACGGCCCCATCGATCAGGCGGGCGGTGTCATAGGCCTGGGCCGCGTAGGTTGCCGGGACATACCTGTACTTTGCCTCGAACGCCGCCACGAAGGCCTTGCTCGCTGGGTTGTCCATGTTCGGCGCCCAGTTGGTGCCCGAATAGAACCCGATGGCGGCATCGCCCTCGGCCGGCAGCGTGCTTTCGTCGACGGTGAAGGACGACAGCACGGGAATTCGCTCCAGCCCGGCCGCGCGATATTGTTTGACGAAGTTGATGCCAAGGCCGCCAGGAAGAAAGACATACACGGCGTCCGGCTTGGCGTCGGCTATTTTGGCGATCTCGGACTGCATGTCCATCTGTGTCAGCGGCACGTAGTCCTCGGCGGCAACCTCGCCCTTGAAGCGGCTTTTGAAGCCCGTCAGGGCGTCGCGGCCCGCTTGGTAGTTCGGTGCGACAAGGAATACCTTCTTATAGCCTTGGTCTGTGGCGAACTGGCCGGACACGGAATGTGGCTGGTCGTTTTGATAGCTCGTCACGAACAGGTCAGGCGAGCAGCCCTTGCCGGCCAGGGTGGAGGGGCCGGCGTTGGGGCTGATGAGGAAGGCACCCGATGTTGTAACGGGTTTGACGATGGGCGCGATGATGCCGGAAAAAACGGGGCCGATGACGAAATCGACTTTGCCAGATTCGACGTAGCCGCGGATCTTGGTCACCGCGAGGTCGGGCTTCAGCTCGTCGTCGATGATGGTGAGTTCCACCGGCATGCCGCCGAGCTTGCCGCCCAGACTGTCGATGCCGGCCTGGAAACCGTCGCGGATCTGCTCGCCAAGTGGTGCCTGCGGGCCGGACAGGGTTGCGATCACGCCGATCTTCAGCGACTGCGCCGAGGCGCCGCTGGCCTGGGTTGCCAGAGCGAGAACAGAGGCCCCGAGTATGCGCGTGATCATGTGATTGCCTCCCGAATTCAGGGTGGCAGTTGAAACATGAAACAAACCCGGCGTGAAGCGGGCATATGACGTTCCCTGTGCCGGTTCCCTGTAGCCAAGCAGGGCCGACTGCCTCTAGCCTTTGGGCATCGGTTCAAGGGGAGAGCGGCATGATGTTGGTCAAATCGACGTTGCGTGCGGTGTTGATGGTCTCGGCGATGGCGGCGCCTGCGATGGCCCAGAAATCCGCCGACACGCTGCGCATCGTCTGGTGGGACCAGATCGTCAACGTCAATCCCTACTACAACCAGTTGCGCGCTGGCATTATTGTCTCGCATCAAGCGTTCGATGGGCTGGTGTATCGCGACCCCACCAATTTCGAGATCAAGCCGCTGTTGGCGATTTCGTGGAAATACACCGACGAGACGACGCTCGAATTCACCCTGCGCCAGGGTGTGAAGTTCCAGGACGGCAGCCCATTCACCGCCGATGACGTGGTCTATACGATCAACTCCATCCTGGCGGACAAGCAGGTTTCGGTGCCCAGCAACTACAACTGGATGGCCAGCGCTGAAAAAATCGATGACTTCAAGGTCGCGATCAAGACCAAGAAGGTGTTTCCGGCGGCGATGGAATACATCGCCATGGTGATGCCGATCCTGCCCAAGGCCTATCGCGAGAAGGTCGGCTCAGATGCCTACGACAAGCTCCCGGTCGGCGCCGGCCCCTACAAGATCACGCGGATCGACGGTGTCAACCAGATCGAGATGGAACGTTTCGAGGACTACTACAAGGACAGCCCCAAGGGTCGGCCGGCGATCTGGAAGCTGGTGATCCATGAGGTGGTGGACAACACCACGGCGCTGAACGAGCTGATCGGCGGCAAGGCCGACTGGACGTGGAACGTGTTGCCGGACAATTTGGCAAAGGTGGGCGCCATGGGCCCGTTCAAGACCGAGCAGGCCGAGACGATGCGGGTGAACTCGCTCAACCTCGACGCGGCCGGGCGCACCGGGGCCGATAATCCGCTGACGAAGGTAAAAGTGCGCCAGGCGCTGATCCATGCGATCGATCGTGAGTCGATTGCGAAAAACCTGATGCAAGGCGGCTCACGCGTGCCGCCGGCGCCGTGCTTTCCCACACAGTTCGGCTGCGACGCGGCGGCGGCCGTGCAGTATCCTTACGACCCTGCGAAGGCAAAGGCGCTGCTGGCCGAGGCGGGATATCCGAACGGATTTGAGACCGAGATCGTGTCCTACGTGCTGCCGCAGTTCGAAGGCGCCATCCAGGGCTACCTCAAGGCCGTGGGCATCAATGCCCGCGTGACGCATCTGCAGGTGCAGGCGCAGATCCAGCGTTCGCAGGAAGGCAAGAACCCGATCGATCTCGGCAACTGGGGCAGCTACTCGATCAACGACGTCTCGGCATTCCTGCCGCAATACTATAGCGGTGCCGTGACAGAGGGTTTCACCACCGGCGATTTCGCGCATGATGCCGAGGTGCAGAAATTGGTGATCGCAGGCGGCCAGACCACCGACAAGGCGGTGCGGCAGAAAGCGTATTCGGCAGCGATAAAGCGCATCACCGAACAGGCGTATTTTGTGCCGCTGTTCACCAGCGTTGGGACATATGCGTATCGCAAGGAGCTGAAGTTCCAGGTCTGGACGGATGAGCTGCCGCGTTACTACATGGCCAGCTGGAACTGACGACTGGAAGGCAGGGGGCGTCGGCTCCCCGCCCGGCTGCACCGCCGCGTCCGTCGTGCAGCTCCCGGTTATATGGGCGCGATACCCAGAACGTTGTTGCCCAACCTGCAAGACACTCTGTTCAAGCCAGCAGACACTCCACACGCCGGCCCTCGATCTCCCGCGGGGCCGGCGTCTCGACTGCGCATCGAGCTTCGGCAATGGGACAGCGCGGGTGGAAGCGGCAGCCCGGCGGCACATTGGCGGGGTCCGGATACAGATCCCCCAGCCCTACATCCGGCACGCCCAGGCCGGGCTCCGGCGTCAGCACCGAGGCGAGCAGGGCGCGGGTGTAGGGGTGTTTCGGGGCCGCGAACAGATCGTCGGTTGTGGCCTGTTCGACCATGCGGCCAAGATACATCACTGCCACGCGGTCGCTGATATGCTCCACCACCGCGAGGTTGTGGCTGATGAACACGTAGGTCAGGCCAAGTTCCCGCTGAAGCTCCGCCAGCAGATTGAGAATTTGCGCCTGCACAGAAACATCGAGCGCCGATGTTGGCTCGTCGCACACCACGATGCGCGGCCGCAGCACAAGGGCGCGGGCAATGGCGACACGCTGGCGCTGGCCACCGGATAGCTGCGCCGGCAGGCGATCGGCGATGCTGCCGGGGAGACCCACGCGGGTGAGCATTTCGTCCACCCGGGCCGATTGCTCGCGCCCGGTGATCCCCTGGGCCACGAGCGGCATCGCCACGATGTCGCGGATGTGGCGGCGGGGATTGAGCGAGGAGAACGGGTCCTGGAACACCGGCTGGATCAGCCTGGCGCGCGCCCTGCGGTCCATGTCGGACAGCCGCTGGCCTTGGACCAGGATTTCGCCGGCGGTGGTTGGCAGCAGGCCTAAGATGAGGCGGGCAAGGGTGGATTTTCCGCAGCCGGATTCCCCCACGATGCCAAGACAGGTGCCGCTTTCGACGGCAAAGGACACGCCGTCCACCGCGCGGATGATGCGGTCGGCGCCGAACACGCCGCCGCTTTGGCGGAAGCTGCGGGCAACGCCCACAACTTCGATCGCAGCCGTCATGCGAATCCGGCTTCGAGCTGGCACAAATGCAGATGGCCCAGGCCGTCGTCACGCAATGGAATTGGGCCGGCGCAGGACGGCATGGCGTGGGCGCAGCGGTCTCGGAAGCCGCAGCCCTGGAAACCCGGGGCGATGCGCGGCACGGTGCCGGGGATGCTTCCGAGAGGATCGCCACGCTTGATCTTGCCTGGGATCGGCACGCAGGCGAGCAGGCCCTGCGTGTAGGGATGGCGCGGGGCCGCGAACAGCGACTCCGCCGTGGCGGTTTCGACGACCTTGCCCGTATACATCACGCTGACCCGGTGGGCGATGCGGGCAACAACGCCGAGATCGTGGGTGATGAGCAGGATGGCGAGGCCGAGTTCGCGTTGCAGCGTTTGCAGCAGCCGCAGAATCTGCGCCTGCACCGTGACGTCGAGCGCGGTGGTCGGCTCGTCGGCGATCAGCAGTTCGGGGTCACACATCAGTGCCATGGCGATCATCACGCGCTGACGCAGGCCGCCGGAGAGCTGGTGCGGATATTGCGCAAGACGCAGGCCGGGTGCGGTGATGCCGACGCGGGCGAGCAGTTCGGCCGCGCGCTCCAGCCCCTGGCGCCTGGTGGTGCCACGATGGCGGCTGAGCACCTCGGCCATCTGCGAGCCCACGGTGTAGGCTGGGTTCAGGCTGGTCATCGGCTCCTGGAAGATCATCGCCATGCGGTCGCCGCGCAGTTTTTGCAACGCGCTACTCGACAGGTTCTGAATGTCCTGGCCGTCGAACCGCATCTGGTCGGCGGACCGGTGTGCACCACGGGCAAGAAGACCCATCACCGCAAGCGCTGAAACCGATTTGCCGCAGCCAGACTCGCCAACCAGGCAATGCGTCTCGCCGCGGCGCACCTGAATGTCGATCCCACGCACGGCGGCGACGGTTTCGCCAAACTGCACCCGCAGGCCGGACACGTCGAGCAAGGGAAGATGGGCAAGCGGCGCCTCAAGCATCGCGCGTGGCTCCCAGTCGATCGCGAAGCCCGTCGCCCAGCAGGTTGATACCCAGCACGAGCACGAACAAGGCAAGCCCCGGCACCATGATCACCCAGGGCGAGAAGAACATGTAGTCCTTGGCTTCGGCGATCATCAGGCCCCAGGATGGCAAAGGCGGCGGCACGCCAAGGCCGAGGAACGACAACGCCGCCTCCAGCAGGATCGCCAGCGCCATTTCAAGAGTGGCAACGACGATGAGGTGATGCAGGATGTTGGGCAGAACCTCGCGCAGAAGAATGTGCGGCAATGAGCAGCCGGCCGCCCAGGCGGCGCTGATATAGTCCAGCGTGCGGACCTGCATCGTGGTGGTGCGTGCCACCACGGCAAAGCGCTCCCACAGCAGCAGCCCCAGCGTCAGCACCACCACGGTGAGCGAGCTGCCGACGAAAGAGACCACCGTGAGCGCCACCAGAATAAGCGGAATGGACAGCCGGCAGGTTATGATGAACATCATCACCGCATCGACGCGGCCACCGAAGAAACCGCCAATCACGCCGATGGTGGTTCCGATGAGGCCCGAGCAGACAACCACGAGAATGCCGATCAGCATTGAGATCCGGGCGCCGTAAAGCAGGCGGGAAAAATAGTCGCGGCCAAGCTGGTCGGTGCCGAAGAGATGGCCGGGCATGCCGCCCTCCATCCAGATCGGCGGCACCATGCGGGCTTCGAGGTTCTGCAGGAACGGATCGTGCGGTACAATCCATGGCGCCATAAGTGCCACTGCCGCG
>JBBROR010000194.1:0-6483 GCA_038229175.1 Acetobacterales bacterium
CAGGTTGTGGCCACGGTGCTGAGCCACGACCTTGAGAACGATCCGGACATGGTGGCGCTGGTGGGGTGTTCCGCCGCACTGACGATTTCGGGCATTCCGTTCTTCGGCCCGATCGCCGGCGCCCGCGTGGCGTGGATCGACGGCGCGTATGTGCTCAACCCGACTTCGGAGCAGGTCAAGGAGAGCAAGCTCGAACTCGTTGTCGCCGGCACCGCCGAGGGCGTGCTGATGGTGGAGTCCGAGGCGCAGGAACTGTCTGAAGAGATCATGCTGGGCGCCGTGACGTTTGGCCATACCGGCTTCCAGCCGGTGATCAACATGATCATCGAACTGGCCGAACTGTGCGCCAAGGAGCCTTGGGCACTGACGGAGGTGTCTGACGCACACAAGGCGCTGGCCGCCCGCGTGGACGCCATCGCCCGCGCCGGCCTGGTGGCGGCCTATGGCGAGAAGCTGAAGCAGCCGCGCCAGGAGAAGGTCGGCGCCGTGAAGAAGCTGGTGGCCACGACGCTTGCCGCTGAGGGCATCGAGGGCGACACCAAGGGCATCTTCAAGGAGCTTGAGGCGGACGTGGTGCGGAACTCGGTGCTCGACACCGGCCTGCGCATCGATGGCCGTGACACCAAGACCGTGCGGCCGATCATTGCCGAAGTGGGCATTCTGCCGCGTTCGCATGGCTCGGCCTTGTTCACCCGCGGCGAGACGCAGGCGCTTTGCGTGGCCACGTTAGGCACGGCGCAGGACGAGCAGATCATCGACGCGCTGGAAGGCGAATATCGCGAGAACTTCATGCTGCACTACAACTTCCCTCCGTACTCGGTGGGCGAAGCGGGGCGCATGGGCTCCCCGGGTCGTCGTGAAATCGGCCATGGCAAGCTGGCGTGGCGGGCAATCCACCCGCTGCTGCCAGGGAAAGATAAATTCCCATACACCATGCGCGTGGTGTCCGAGATCACCGAGAGCAACGGCTCGTCGTCCATGGCGACCGTTTGCGGCACCTCGCTGGCGCTGATGGATGCCGGCGTGCCGCTGGTGCGCCCGGTGGCGGGTATCGCCATGGGCTTGATCAAGGAAGACCGTGGCTACGCCGTGCTGTCCGACATTCTGGGAGATGAGGATTTCCTGGGCGACATGGACTTCAAGGTGGCCGGCACCGAGCTGGGCATTACCGCCCTGCAGATGGACATCAAGATCACGTCCATCACGCCTGACATCATGAAGGTGGCCTTGGACCAGGCGAAGGGTGGGCGGATGCACATCCTGGGCGAAATGGCCCTGGCCCTGACCTCCGGCCGTGACGGCGTTGCCGCCACTGCGCCGAAGATTACGATCATCTCCGTGCCGAAGGAGAAGATCCGCGACATCATCGGCACCGGTGGCAAGGTGATCCGCGAGATCGTCGAGCAGACGGGTGCGAAGATCGACATTGACGATGATGGCACCGTCAAGGTTGCGGCTTCGGACGACGCCAAGGCGCAGGCCGCGATTGCCTGGATCCGCGGCATTGTGGCGGAGCCGGAGATTGGCGTGATCTACACGGGCAAGGTTGTGAAGACCGCCGATTTCGGCGCCTTCGTGAACTTCCTGGGGTCCAAGGACGGGCTTGTTCACATCAGCGAGTTGCAGCAGGGCCGTGTGAACAAGACCACCGATGTGGTTTCGCAGGGTGACTCGGTTAAGGTAAAGGTCCTGGGCTTTGACGATCGCGGCAAGGTGAAGCTGTCGATGCGTGTGGTGGACCAGGCTACCGGCGCTGACATCACCGAGCAGGTCGGTGCCAAGGCCGGCGGCGGGCGTGACCGCGGCAGCGATGCAGCCAACTAAACGCGACTGAACTTTTGTAAAGGGCGCTCATCTTACCGGGTGGGCGCCTTTTCAGTTGCCAACGGATTTGGAACCGCTACACGAAATTCGACTTGAACCGTGCATCCGACTTAAAGCGCGGGGATTAAGACTCATATATGTCAGCACTGCCACGTGATCTGAGGGAAGAGAGACCATGAAGCCGATTAACGCGATCCGCATGGGTGGGGTGGACGTTCTGCCTCTGGTGGAAGGCGGCAAAGGGGTTTCGATTTCGACCGGCGTGACCGCGGGCCATTGGGCCGCGTCCGGCGGGGCGGGCACGATGAGTGCGGTGAACGCGGATTTCTATGATGAGCACGACACGCTGGTGGAGCAGGTCTATCACGGCCGCACGCGGCGTGAGCGGCATGAGGAACTGGTGGCGTTCGGCATTCGCGGCGGCATTGCGCAGGCGCGCCGCGCACATGACCTCAGTGGCGGCAAGGGGCGCATCCATGCCAATCTGCTGTGGGAGATGGGCGGCGCCGAGCGCGTTATTTCGGGTGTGCTGGAGGGCGCCAAGGGGTTGATCCACGGCATCACCTGCGGCGCCGGCATGCCGTATCGGCTTTCTGACATCGCGCAGAAATTCAATGTTCACTACTACCCCATCGTATCTTCGGCCCGGGCCTTCAACGCGCTGTGGAAGCGCGCCTATTCGAAGGCGGCCACCTTGCTGGGCGGTGTGGTGTATGAGGATCCATGGCTGGCAGGCGGACATAACGGGCTGTCCAACGGCGAAGACCCTTTGAAGCCCGAGGATCCGTATCCGCGCGTATTGGCCTTGCGCCAGACTTTGCGCACCTTTGGCCTTGGCGATACGCCGATCATCATGGCCGGTGGCGTGTGGTGGCTGGAGGAGTGGGAGCACTGGATCGACAATCCCGAGCTGGGGCCGATCGCGTTTCAGTTCGGCACGCGTCCGCTGCTGACCAAGGAAAGCCCGATTTCCGAGGCCTGGAAGCATCGTCTGATGACGTTGAAGCCCGGTGACGTCTTCCTGAATAAATTTAGCCCGACCGGATTCTATTCGTCGGCCGTCAACAACGGGTTCATTCAGGAACTGCGTGAGCGCTCCGAGCATCAGGTTGCTTATAGCACCGAGCCGGTGGGCGAGCATATGGCAGCCTATGGCGTGGGGCCGCGCAAGCGCTTGGTGTATCTGACGCCGGTGGATCTGCAGCGCGTGGAAAGCTGGGAGCGGCAGGGCTTCAACGAGACGCTGCGCACCCCGGACAGCACGTTGATCTTTGTGACACCGGATCGGGCCAAGTCGATTGTTGAAGACCAGGTGAACTGCATGGGCTGCCTGAGCCAGTGCCGCTTCTCCAACTGGTCGCAGCACGGGCCGGATTTCAGCAACGGCAAGAAGGCCGACCCACGCAGCTTCTGCATCCAGAAGACGCTGCAGGCGGTAAGCCATACCAACGACGAAGACGAGCTCGAGCACAACCTGATGTTCTCGGGCCACAATGCCTATCGCTTCGCGCAGGACCCGTATTACGGCAACAACTTCATCCCGACGGTAAAGCAGCTGATGGAGCGGATCCTGACGGGTCGCTGAAGCCGTTATCGGGCGTCTGTGGGCTGGAATAGCCCGAGACGCCCGCTATTGGTCCGCTGACCGCTGGTGGCTGCCGGGCCACTATGTGCGGACCGCCCTGTTTTTTTGCGTGGCTGCGTAAGATCCCGTGATTTGGCTTTTATGGCAGGTCCGCGGGGCGCACTGCGTTTGGCAGCATCTTGCCCGCTGTTATCGCGGCGTTAACCAGCCCAGCCGATACTCTCGCGCAGGAAGGCGTAGCCCAGTGCCACGAAATGGGCTCGTTCCCGGTTCGTTTTGCCATAGGAGTGGCCGCCGGTGTCGAGTTCGTAAAACCACGCGTTGCGGCCCATGTCTTCGAGCTTTGCGGCCATCTTGCGTGCGTGGCCGGGGTGGACGCGGTCGTCCCTTCGTGTGGTGGCGATGAGGATTGCGGGAGCTTCGCCCTCGGCTGAGACACTGTGGTACGCGGAGATGTGCTGGAGGAAGGCCCAGTCATCAGGTTTGTCGGGGTCGCCGTATTCGGCGATCCAGGAGGCGCCTGCGAGGAGCTTGGTGTAGCGGCGCATGTCGATGAGCGGGATGGTGCAAAATAGCGCGCCGAAGCGGTGGGGGTAGCGGGTCAGCATGTTGGTGATGAGGATGCCGCCGTTGGAGCCGCCTTCGGCTGCAATCCTCCCAGGGCGAGTGACCCCCCTTGAGACCAGGTCGGCGGCGATGGCGGCGAAATCGTCGTGGCTGAGGGCTTTGCCTTCGCGGCGTCCCGCGTCGTGCCAGGCGGGGCCAAATTCGCCGCCGCCGCGGATATGAGTGAGGACGGAGGTGCCGCCTTTTTCAAGCCAAAGCTTGCCAATGGCGCTGCGGTAATAGGGCTGTTCGGAGACGTTGAAGCCGCCGTAGCCGCCCATGTGCACTGGCGCGTCGCCGGTTTCTTTGGTGGGGCCGACCTGGATGTAGGGGATGGAGGCGCCGTCGATGGAGATGGCCTCGTGGCGGGTGACGGCGAGGCCGGCGGCGTTGAAGGCGGTGGGAGCGCGTTTGAGGATTGTGGGTGCGATAGAAGCGGTGGAGGTGAGCAGGAGTTTGGCGGGGGTCACCGGGTCCTGCACGTTGGCGAGCAGCAAGCCATCCGATTCCGCGGGGTCCTGGTCCAGCGGCCAGACGCTGACGACGCCGATTTCGGGGAGATGTTGGAGGATTTCGCGCGTCCAGCCGAGGGCACCCGGTGTGAAGATTTCGTGCGACGGTTTGAGGTCGTCCATCACGGAGACGACGAGTTTGCCGCAGGCCCAGAAGAAGCCGCTGCTGGTGCGGCGGGGGCCTGGGGTGAACAGGACTTCCATGTCCCGCGCGCCGGCGAGGAAGGCGTCGAGGTTGATGCCGAGCATGGTGCCGGGGGCGTGGGTAATGCCGTTGATCGTCCAGGGGGTGCGAGGGCGGAGCGCGAACCAGCGGCGCTGCCACAGGCAGCCGATGTCGCTGGGCATGTCGAGCTGCGTGCGGGGGCCGGAGAGGTCGCCGACCCAGATGGCGCAATTGAAGAAGTCGGTCTGGTCGATGAAGATCAGCGGTTTGGCAGGGTCTTCGTCGTCCACCTGGACGCTGGATGCCATGTGGCCGGGCGGGATGGTGAAGATTGCGGGGGCGGCCAGCGGGTCGGCGCCGCGGCGCCAGATGCGGGCGGTGCGGGCGTAGCCGGAGGTTGTTGCTTGGTCTTCGCCGTAGGCAGAAGAAAGGAGGAGCGTGTCTCGATCGTACCAGACAGTGCTGCCCTTGGCCTCGGGGAGGACGAAACCGCCTTTGACAAAGGTTTTGGAGACAAGGTCGAACTCGCGCAGCACGGCTGCGTCGCCGCCACCGCGGGAGAAGCGTAGAATGGCGCGGTCGTGGGTGTGGGGGATGACGGAGGAGCCTTGGAAGACCCAGTCCTCGCCTTCGGCTTCGGCCAGCGCGTCGACGTCCAGCACAGCTTCCCAGGCGGGCGTGTCGGTGGCGTAGGATGCCAGGGTGGTGCGGCGCCAGAGGCCGCGAACGTTCGTGGCGTCTTTCCAGAAATTGTAGATCTGGCCGCCGCGCCTCGTGATGTAGGGAATATTGTCCGGACGATCCATGATCTCGGCGAGCGCATCGGCGTCGAGCGAGACTTCCAGGCCATCGAATTTTGCAAGCGTACGGGCGTTCTGGGCGGCGACCCATTCCAGCGCTGCCGCGCCGTCCACTTCCTCCAGCCAGAGGCGGGGATCGTTGTCGGGCTCGGCGAGCGACGGAAGCAGCGTCATGCGTCCATCTTCAACGCGGCGAGGAAGGCGGATTGTGGGATTTCGACTTTGCCAAACTGCCGCATGCGCTTTTTGCCTTCTTTCTGCTTGTCGAGCAGCTTGCGCTTTCGGCTGATGTCGCCGCCGTAGCACTTCGCCGTCACGTCCTTGCTCATGGCGCCGATGGTTTCGCGGGCGATGACGCGGCCACCGATGGCGGCCTGGATGGCGATTTTGAAGAGCTGTTTGGGGATCAGCTCCTTTAGCTTCTCGCAGATGGAGCGGCCGCGTTTATCGGCTTGGCTGCGGTGGGCGATGAAGCTGAGGGCGTCGACCGGGTCCTGGTTGACCAGGATGGAAATGCGCACGAGGTCGCCTTCCTCGTAGCCGTCCATGGCGTAGTCAAAGCTGGCATAGCCACGGCTGACGGATTTGAGGCGGTCGTAGAAGTCGAACACCACCTCGTTCAACGGGATGCGATAGACGGCCATGGCGCGGTTGCCGACATAGGTGAGATCCACCTGTTGGCCGCGGCGTTCGTTGCACAGCGTGAGGATGGAGCCGAGATATTCGTCGGGCACCATGATGCTGGCCTTGATCCAGGGCTCTGAAATATGTGCGATCAGCGAGGGGTCGGGCATGTCGGCGGGGTTGTGGAGTTCTTCCTCGGTGCCGTCGGTGCGGACGATTTGGTAGACGACCGAGGGGGCGGTGGCGATGAGATCGAGGTCGAATTCTCGGGATAGCCGCTCCTGGATGATTTCGAGGTGGAGAAGTCCCAGAAAGCCGCAGCGGTAGCCGAAGCCAAGGGCGGCCGAGCTTTCTGCCTCGTAGTGG
>JBBROR010000195.1:0-6478 GCA_038229175.1 Acetobacterales bacterium
GCGCCGCCTCGGTCAGCCGCTGGTCGATGCCTTCGAACACGCTCTGCAAGGTCAGCACCATGAACGGCAGGTTCACCGACAGCGTGCCGATGATGACGGCCGTGATGGTGTACATCAGGTCCACCCGCGTGCCGAACAGGCTGGCCACGCTGTCCATCATGCCGTTCCTGGCGAACAGGATCATCCAGCCCACCGTACGCACGGTGCTGCCTATAAACAGCGGCAGGATCACCAGCAGCATCATCAGCGATTTCCACCGGCTGGTGGTGCGCGCCAGCCGCCACGCCAGCGGCAGTCCCAGCACCACGCAGAGCACCGCCACCGTTGCGGCCACCAGGATCGTGGTGCGCAGCACCTCCCAGTAGAATGTTTCGGTGAAGAAGCGCGTGTAGTTGGCCGCCGTCACCGTCTCGATTATGAGCTCGGTGACGTCGAACCGGTTGAGGCTGTCGCGGAACAGCAGTGCCAGCGGGGCGGCCAGCATCAGCACCACCACTGACGTGGCGGGGCCGAGCAGACCAGCCGCCGCCAGCGGTACTTTTTGCCTCATGCGCGCTGTATCGTCTTCTTCCACCAGTCGGTCACGTCAGGCAGCGCCTTGCTGGTGACGGCGAAGTCGGGCGGTACCAGCTTCGGTTCCGGATCAGGCAGTGCGAGCTGCTGTGCCACCTTGCCGGTGAGCGTTGCGGTGGCGACGGTCGGCAGGTAGCCCATGTGCTCGGCAAAGCCGATCTGCGCAGCCGGCTCCAGCATCGCGTTGATGTAGGCAAACGCCGCCTTCTTGTTGGGCGCGTTCTTCGGCACCACCATGCCGGAGACGTAGAGGATGCAGCCCTCCTTCGGAAACGCGGCGGCCACGGGGATGCCCGCGTTCTGCCACATCGCGATGCGGGCAAGCCACATCACGCCCACATCGATCTCGCCGGTCTTGAACGGCGGCCCGCCGGCGTCGGTCGAAGGATAGAGGCGCAGGCCGTTGGCGTTGATCTTGGTCAGCAGTTCCTTGGCCTTGGCGAAATCAGTCGACGTGCCGCTGGCATAGAGGCTGGCGGCCATCATGACGTAGAAATAGTTGGCGTCGGGGAAGCCGACTTTGTCCTTGTATTTCGGGTCGGCAAGTTCGGCGAAGCTGGCCGGCGGCGTCTTAACCCGCTCCGGGTTGTAGCTGAGGATCTGTGGGCTCCAAATATGCGGCGCGAAGCACGTCATACCCAGGCCGGCCTTCACATGGACGATGTTTGGCACCTTGTCCGGGGTCAGCTCCTCAAGCACGCCCGCCTCGGCCATCGAATAGGCCTGTACCGCTTGCACGCAGGCGACATCCACCTGCCCGCGCGGCAGCCGGCGCGAGGCCATGATCTTGGCCACCCGCGGCAACTCGTCGGCGACATCGACCACCGAGGCGATGCCGAGCTTGCTCGCGATCGGTTTCTCTATGTTTTCCATCTGAAGGCGCTGGTAGTCCCCGCCCCACGTGCCGAGGATGAACGTCTCCTCGGCATGGGCGCTGCGGATGAGGCCGGGCGCGGCGAGCAGGCCGGCGCCGGCCAGCAAGGTTCGGCGTGAGAAGGCTTCAGGCATGGGAGCTGATCCTTTCGCTGGGGAAGGGAGAGAGGGCAGGAATGGGCGCGTTGCCGCCATCGAACAGGCATTCGCTCACGGCGGGCCAGGACAGGGCGACGGACTGGCCGGCGGCATAGCGTGGCGCGGCGCCGGGGCCGGAGGAGGCGCCGCGGGCGACCAGCCGCGTCTGGTGGTCAAGCGCCACAACATGCTCGACCGTCGCCCCCATATAGGCGGACAGCACCACCGTGCCGCGCACCTGTCCGGTTTCGCAGAGCGTGATGCGCTCCGGGCGCAACGCCAGCGTGGCAGGGCCTGCGCCCTGATACCGGCCCGCGAGAGCGATGTGCGTGCCAGCTTCGGTGCGGAACCCGCCATTGGCGTGTGCTCCTTGCAGCAGGTTGCTGTTGCCGATGAAGCGCGCCACGAACGGTGTCGCTGGCCGCTCGTACAGATCCTCCTGCGCGCCCACCTGCTGCACCCGGCCGTCGCGCATCACCACCAGGCGGTCGGCCATCGCCATCGCCTCCTGCTGGTCATGCGTGACCATGATGGTGGTGAGGTGTCTGTCCTGCTGCAGCAGGCGGATTTCGCGGGCCACGTCCTGGCGCAGTTCGGCGTCAAGGTTGGAGAGCGGTTCGTCCAGCAGCAGCACCTTTGGATGGATGGCCAGCGCGCGGGCGATTGCCACGCGCTGCTGTTGGCCGCCGGACAACTGGCGGGGCAATCGATCGGCAAAGCGGTCGAGTTTGACCAGTTGCAGCATTTCGGCCACGCGCCCATCGCGTTCCGCGCGCTTCATGCCGCGCATCTCCAGCCCGAACGCGACATTGCGCGCCACGCTGAGATGCGGGAACAGCGCGTAGTTCTGGAACACCATGCCCATCTCGCGCCGGTGTGCGGGCAACCCGCCGATGGCCCGCCCCTCCAGCACGATGTCGCCGGATGTGGCTTCGACAAAGCCCGCGATCATCCGCAACGTTGTTGTCTTGCCGCATCCGGAGGGGCCGAGCAGCACAATCATCTCGCCCTGGGAGATCTCAAGCGACACCGCGTTGGTTGCCAGCGTGTCGCCGTAGCGCTTGGTGAGGCCGTCGAGCCGGAGATAGCTCATGTCAGCACCTGGCCAAGCCGCACGAACCGGTCCAGCAGCAGCAGGGCCGCCCCCACAATCACCATCTGCGCCACCGCCACCGCCGCGACCAGCGGATCGATGTGGTAGCCGAGATACTGCAGCACCGAAACCGACAGCGTGGTGATGCCCGGCGCCACCAGGAACAGGTTGATCTCCAAATTCTCAAACGAAATGATGAAGGCGAAAAGCCCGGCCGCGATGATGCCCGGCCGCATCGCAGGTAGGGTGACGTGCCAGATCACCATCAGCGGCGAGGCGCCAAGGCTGGCGGCGGCCTCTTCGGTGGTGCGTTCGTGGTTGGTCAGGCTCGCCAGACACAGCCTTATCACCCAGGGCATTGTGATCAGCAGATGCGCCAGGATCAGCAGCCGCATCGAGCCGGCCAGCGTGACGCCCGATCTCTCTTCGATCCAGATGGCAAGGATATAGATCGCAAGCCCCACGGCGATACCGGGAACGGTGAGCGGCGAGAGCAGGAAGGTCGACAGCGCCTCCCGCCCACGGAACCGATGGCGGGACAGGCCGATCCCGGCGGGGATGCCCAAGGCCAGCGACAGTGCCACCGCCACGACCGCGATCTGCAGGCTGGTCCAGATCGCCGCACCGAAGGTGGCGGCAATGCGACCATACCAGGCGAGCGTGTAGCCCCGCGGCGGAAAGACGATCATCTGCTCGTTGAACACGCTCAGATAAAGGGTAAGCACCATCGGCAAGAATATCGCGGCGATGCCGAGCCCGAGCAGCCCCAGCAGGGCCACGCGGCTGGCCCGATCGGTCCAGTCGGTCTCAGCCGGCGACATGGAACGGATCATCGAAGGAGAACGCCGGCTCGGTGAACCAGTTCGGCCCGGTTTCGGTCATGTAGATATGGTCTTCGAGGCGGACGCCGAACGCGCCGTAGATGCAGATGGTCGGCTCGTCGGAGAAGCACATGCCTGCCACCAGCGGCGTGATGTCGCCCCTTACGATGTAGGGTTCCTCATGCACATCGAGCCCGATGCCGTGGCCGGTGCGGTGCGGCAGGCCGGGCAGCGCGTAATCACGCCCAAAACCGGCGCCCTCGATCACCATCCGCGCCGCCGCATCCAGCGCCTCGCAGGGGGTTCCGAGTTGGGCTGCCGCGAACACGGCGAGTTCGGCCGCCTTCTCGATGTTCCACACCTCGCGTTGCCGGGCAGAGCCGTCGCCGAACACATAGCTGCGGGTGACGTCCGACTGGTAGCCGTGCAGCGTGGCGCCGATATCGACCAGGACCATGTCGCCAGGTTTCAGCGTCTGCGGGTAGGGCACGCCGTGCGGATACGCCGTCGGTTCCCCAAACAGCACGATGCAGAAGGTGAACACCGGATCGGCGCCCATCTTCGCATGTGCCTGCTTCACGAATGCCTCGACCTGTGTTGTGGTGATGCCCGGGTGCAGGATGCGGGCGGCCGCCTTATGAACCTGCATGGTCATCGCCATCGCCTGGCGCATCAGGCTGATTTCGGCCATGGACTTCACCATCCGGCAGGGTGCGATCACCGCGGCGGCGTTGACGAAGTCGAACGCGTTGCCGGCGCGGCGCAATCCGTCGAACGTAAAGAACGGTGTCGCGGGATCGACGGCGATCGTGCCAGACACAAAACCCATCGACCGCACGGTCTCGATGACCAGCGCCGCCGGGCTTTCATGCTCCTGCCAGATGCGGATATCCCCTTCGAGCACCAGCATCGTGCGCAGCTTGGCTTCCTCAAAAGCCGGAGAGATATACACCGGATCGCCGGTTGCGGGGATTACGACGCCATGCAGTCGCTCTGAACCGCGCAGGCGCAGTCCCGTAAAATAGAATGCACTGGTGGAGGCATCCAGATACAGCGCCTGCACGCCTTTTGCCCGCATCTCCTGCTGCACGCGGGCGATGCGGCCACGCAGTTCTGCGGGCCCGATCGGCTCCGCCTGGTCGCGGATCGAGGCCATCCGGTCCAGTTCGGCCGTCGCAGTCGATCCACCCACGCCCAGGGTCATGCAGTCCGCTCCGCCATTCATCGCGCCCGATCCTGCGCTGGCGTCTCCGGTCGCACAAGCGGGATTGCACGGCTGCCTTGTATGGATTTCAGTGCTGGACGGCGGGATGAAGCGCGCGTGGCAATAATCCAGAAGGTCAGCTTGCAGACCCGCTTCTGCTCCCGCATCTTAGACGGGTGGCAGACCCGGCGCGCTGTGGAACCGACGCTGGAGCCCTGCCCGATGGCGGCCCTCATCGGCCCCGCGGCGCCGGCCAGGCCACCACTTCGCATGCGGCCGATGGCGCGTCGCGTGACCTTTGAAGCGTGGCGTCGATGCGCCTAGTGGTCCAAACCTGACGCTTGCTACCGGAGCGTCAGGGTTGGACCACAAGATCAGAGGCCAGTGGTTAAGATCTGAGGACTCTTCCCTCAGATCTTAACCAATAGGGTTATCGCGCCTTAGAAAGAGGATCACGCCATGACAGGTTATCTTTTTCGCGATTTTTCGTTGCTCGAACCCTCCGTCGGCGAACTCCAGCCCGGCATGCAGATCCGGATCGAAGGTGACAAGGTGGTCGAGGTCAGCGACCGGCCCATCCCTCCAGGCACCGCCGACATCATCGATTGCGGCGGGCGCGTGATGATGCCCGGGCTTATCGACAGCCATGTCCACGTCATGTTGTCAGAGGTGTTCGGTCCGCGCCTCGAAGGCGTCCCGCTCACCCTCGCCACCGGCCGCGCCGCCGCCCTCATGCGCGGCATGATCGACCGCGGCTTCACCACCGTGCGCGACAACGGAGGAGCTGACTGGGGCATCCGCCAGGCGGTCAACGAAGGCAGCATCGCCGGCCCCCGCCTGTTTATCGCAGGACAGGCGATCGGCCCCACCGGCGGCCATTCCGACGCCAGGCGCCGCACAGACGTGTTCGGCGCCCGCTGTCACTGCTGCAACGCCATGGCCTTCACCATGTGCGTCTCCGACGGCGTCTCCGAGGTTCGCAAGGCCGCGCGAGAGCAGATGCGGCAGGGGGCGGATCAGGTTAAGATCATGATGTCCGGCGGGGTCGCCTCGCCATACGATCCGCTCGACTCGCTGCAGTTCAGCGACGGTGAGATCGCCGCCGCCGTCGAGGAGGCGGAGGCGTTTGGGCGGTATGTCTGCGCCCACGCCTATACCCCGGTCGCCATCAAACGCGCGGCCGCTGCCGGGGTGCGCACCATCGAGCACGGCAACCTCATCGACGCGCCGGCCGCGAAGGCGATGGCGGATAAGGGCATGTTCCTCATCGCCAATCTCGTCGCCTACTACGCCATGAAGGAGCGCGCCGCGGATTTCGGCATGTCCGGCGACATGCTGGCCAAAAACGACCTGGTGATCGATGGCGGGCTGCGCTCGCTGGAGATCTGCAAGGCGGCCGGCGTGCCCGTGGCCTATGGCAGCGACCTGCTGGGCGCGCTGCAGGTGGACCAGAGCCGCGAGTTCCTGCTGCGCAGCGCGGTGCTGTCGCCGCTCGAGATCATCCGTTCGGCGACGACCATCGGCGCCCAGGTGATCCGCATGGAAGGCAAGCTTGGCACGCTCGCCCCTGGCGCGTTCGCGGATCTGATCGTCATCGATGGCAACCCGCTGCAAAATCTTGGCCTGTTCCAGGAGCAGGGGCGTCACATGGCCGCCGTCATGAAGGGCGGGCGGTTCCACAAGCGGGTGATCCATTAGCGCGGACGTTGCCGCGAGCAGCGGCGCCCACGTCAACAGCGGCCTGATCGCACCCACAAGCGAGGTCGCAACGCGGGA
>JBBROR010000196.1:0-6421 GCA_038229175.1 Acetobacterales bacterium
CACCGACATTTCAGACGTGTTGCCGGTGGTCAGCACCATGTGGCCCAGCTTGTTGGAAATCGCCATCAGGATCAGCCCGCGCGAGCGCGACTGGATATTCTCCTCGGTGATATCGGCCTGCCGCCCCACGAAAATCGGCGTCAGTGATTCGTCGAACGCTTCCATCGCCGGGGTGATCGGGATGGTGTCGCAGGCCACGCCCAGCAGCCGCGCGCATTCGGCGGCGTCGTCCAGGCTGTCCTGGCTGGTGTAGGGGCTGGGCAGCATGAAGCAGCGCACCCTGTCAGGCCCCAGTGCATCCACCGCCACCGCCGCGGACAGCGCCGAATCGATGCCGCCGGACAGTCCCAGAATCACGCCGGGGAAGCGGTTCTTGTTCACATAATCCGCCAGCCCCAACATCATGGCGCGATAGATCAGCTCGTGCCGATAAGGCTCGTCGGGCAATGGCTGCGGCATGCACACGAGCTTGTCGCCGACATATTCCCATTCGGTCAGCGTGATGTCGGATTGAAACAACGGCATCTGGCACGCCAGCGAGCGATCCGGGTTCATCACAAAACTGCCGCCGTCGAACACCAGCTCGTCCTGCCCGCCCACCTGGCCCACGAACGCAAAGGCCAGCCCGGTTTCCACCACGCGCGCCACCGCCAGCGCCACCCGGTCGGCGTGCTTGCCGTCCTCCCAGGGGCTGCCGTTGATCGACAGCAGCATCTCGGCGCCGCTTTCTGCGAGTGTTTCGGATACGGCGGAACGCCACCAATCCTCGCAGATCATCAGGCCGATGCGAAAGCCGCGAAACACCACGGGGCCCGGCGCCGGTCCGGCGTCGAACACGCGCTTGTCGTCGAACACGCCGTAGTTCGGCAGCTCGTGCTTGGCGCGCTGCGCCACGATACGGCCACCATCCAGCAAGAAGGCGGCGTTATAGACGTTCTCGCCATCCTGCCACGGCCCGCCCACAATCAGGCCCGGCCCCCCATCGGCGGTGTCCTCGGCCAGCCGATCTATCGCAGCCGCACACGCCGCCAGGAACGCCGGCTTGCGCACCAGATCCTCCGGCGGGTAGCCGGCGATGGAGAATTCCGGCGTGACCACAAGATCGGCGCCCATCTCGGCCGCCTCTGCCCGCGCTGCGCGGATCAGCGCCAGATTGGTCTCGATCTGGCCGAGATGCGGATTGATCTGCGCTAACGCCAGCTTGAGTTTATCTGCCATGACGCTGAAGATACCGGTTTTTTCGGGTCGGGTGAAGCGGTGCTGCGATCACACCCCGAAACTGACGGTGCCGTCCCTGTTGATCTCGCCCACCAGGTCGGTCTCCCAGGAGAGATAGGCCTCCATCGCGGCTTGGATCCCGTCATTGCGGTCGTACGGCCGCAGATAGAAATCGATGCAGGCGTCGTCCTGCGGATTGCGGCGGTCGTTTTCGAGCGCAAGCCCGGCTTCACGCCAAGCGGCGGTGCCCCCCACAAGCACGGCCACCGGCGTCTGCGTGAGCCCGCGCACCTCATCCACGGCCCGCGCAGCCTGCGCGCCGTCGGGCGAGGTCAGCACGACCAGCGATGCCTGATCCATCCGCGCTTTCAACAAAGACAACCGGGTTCGCACGCCCCAGGCCGCGCTGGGAATATGGCCCTCGCGGAACGCCACGCTGCGGTCAAGATCGATCACCAGCGCGTCCGCCTGCGCAAGCTCGGCTTCGGTGATCCGCGTCGGCAGCGCGCCGTCGACCGCGTAGACATCGGCAAACCCCATCTGCCGCAACCAGCCGCCCGCCATGCGCGCCCGTACGCCGTCATCGTCGATCAGGGCCACGCGGGCATGGCGCACGCCGATCCATTGGTCGGTGGCCTGCACCAACTGGCCGCCCGGCGCATTGACGCTGCCCGGACGGTGCCAGTCTTTGAATTCCAGCGGATCGCGAACGTCCAGCACATACAAATTGCGCGAAATGTCCGCCGCCAGCGCCGCCAACCCCGATGGGCCGATCGGCTGCACACCGGTTCGCTTCGCGAAGCCTGCTGCCCTGTCGCGCGCGGTGCTGGCGGTGGCCGGGATGGCGCGCGACAAACGCTCGGTGCGGCCGGTTTCGCACGCAAACCCCGCCAGCTCCCACCCCATCGTGCCGTTGCGCAGCGCCACCACCTTGTTGGGAACGCCGGCCTGGCGAAGGCTTTCCGCTCCCATGATCGAGCGTGTGCGCCCGGCGCAGTTCACCACCACCAGCGTGTCCGGCGACGGCGCGAGGTCTCCGACACGATAAACCAGCTCGCCACCGGGCACCGACACGCCCGTTGGAATCGACATGCGGTTGAACTCGGCGAAGGTGCGGCTGTCCAGCACCACCATGTCCCGGCCCGAATCAATCCAGGATTTCAGCTCCGCCGCATCCACGCTCTCGGTGGCGTAGTGATGCTCCACCCACTCGCCGAACGCCTTGGACGGCACGTTCATACCGGAGAACAGCACGAACCCCGCCGCTTCCCACGCCTGGGTGCCGCCCTCCAGCACCGACACATCGGTGCAGCCGATGCCCGCCAGATACGTGGCCAAACGCTCCGCCAATCCGCTGCCGTCATCGACGCACACCACCCGCGTCGTCAACCGCTTCAGCAAGGCGGCCGCGCGATCCTCGCGGCGGGACAGGGGACACGGCACCGCCCAGAAGAGGTGGGACCGCCCGAATTCACCTTCCTCGCGCGCATCGAGCAAAGCGAGTTCGGCACCATCCTCGATCCAGGTTCGCAGATCAGCGGCCGACAGCCGTCGCATCAGCGCGCGGCCACCGTGGATGGCTTCATGAAGTTCTTGTTGTAGGGAATCGCAGCGCCGGTTGCCGCGTCATAACCCATGCGATTGTCCAGCACCTCTAGCGCCAGGCCATACATGTGCAGATGCCGCGTGGGCGTGCTGCCCGGCGTTGAGATGGCATGGATATCGTCCGGCATCAGCGCGATGCCGGTATCCCCCTCCACCACCACTTCCCGGTCCACCACCAGCGCGCCGGGCACCTGGCGATAGACGGTGTTGTGCTCGGCGCCATCGACCGACACGACCACCGCCCAGGTGGTGTGGTCATGCGGCTTTGTCGCATTGCCGGGATTGAGCGCGTTGAGATACAGCGCGAAACGGTGATCCGGATCCTCCTGCAGCAGATAGCGCTGCGCCCCCTTCTCACCCGCCGGCGGCGGCAGGAATTCGGCGGAGGCAAACAGGTCTTCGTGCTTCGCCAACGCCAGCATTTCCACCTTGATGGCGTCCAACGCGTCGCGGGTGACGCCCTGGCTGCCCTCGATGGCGCGAATGCGCTCGATGGTAGCGGCAACGGTCTGCGAACGTTCATTTACGATATCGGTGTTCGTCATTTTGACCTCCCAAAAATTCGGCGCAGGCGTTATCCCGGCATATGCCCGTTGCGGGCCCGGGCGGCATTGCGGCGCAGCAGGAACTCGCGTCCCACCTTCACGCGCGCCACGTCGTCGTATTCGATGATATCGGCGGTGGCATAGGTTTCGCCCCAGGCGTCGGGGATAAAGCTGCCGGTGCCCACCACATCAATGGGCGCGCGGGCGTCGGCCATCACCCGGCACTTGTCCACCCCGAAGCCCGACGATGCGATGATTTTGACGCGGGGGAAGCCAGCCTCATCCAGCGCCTCGCGCATCCGCCAGATCGCGGCGGCCGACACGCCGGTGCCTACCAACGTGCGAAGTTCCGCGTCCGAGCGGTAACGCCGGATCGCGCCAGGGGCGCGACGTTCCAGCACGGCATAGCTCTCCGCCGGGTCCAGCCCCTCCAGGAAACGCCCGCCATGCGTGTCCAGCCGCACCGCCAACTGCCCGGCGGCCGCCAACTCCGCAAAGCGGGCGCACACGGCCAGACCGTCGGTGATCTCGCGGCCGAAGTAATCCACCAGGACCGTCAGCATCTGCTCCGGGAATGTCTCGTGGAACATTTCCGCCGCGCGCACGGTGCTCCCGGCGTATCCGATCAGGGCGTGCGGCATGGTCCCGAAGCCGGCGGCGGCGCCGAAGTAGTGGGCCGTGCCGTCCGTCGCGTTGCCGGTAAAGCCGCGCGCGCCCTCGCGTTGGGCGGCGCTGCTGCCGACCGAGGCGGCATAGGCCATCATCTCTTGCATCTCGGCCCCGGCGCAGTGGCGCGCGTCCATCGCCAGGAACCCCACCTGCGGCAACGCCAGCGCCATCTGGTAGGCGTTGTGCGCCGCCACGCAGCAGGCGCCGGTCTTTTGCAACAGAATGGTTTCTAGGTCGGCCAACTGGGTGAATGCGCCGGTGATGTAGAGTAGCGGCTCGCCCGCGCCGACCCAGCTTCCCTCCGGATGCGTCACCTCCACGTCGAACGCCGTGGTGCGCGCTGCCGCCGCGCGGTTCAGGAAATCCAGCGCCAGGCGCGGCGCCGAGATCACCGGCCGGCGCAGGAACACCGCGTATGTCACCTGCCTGTCGCCGTAGCGCGCCACGATCTGGCGCGTGCGGTTGAAATAGACGTCGGTGCGCGCGGCGATTTCGGCGTTCAGCTCCTCCGGCTCGGGCGCGGGGGACATCAAGCTACTGAGCCGCCACGGCGGGCATATGGCCCGGATTGCGCCGCGCCTTCAGTTCCTCGGCCACCAGGAACGCCAGTTCGAGCGACTGCTCCGCGTTCAGCCGGGGATCGCAGAAGGTCTCGTAGCGGCCGCCCAGATCCAGCATCGTCAACCCATGCGCACCGCCGATGCATTCGGTCACGTTCTGCCCGGTCATCTCGATGTGCACGCCACCTGCCCAACTGTCTTCGGCGCCATGGATGTCAAAGAAGCTGCGCACTTCGGACAGGATGGCGTCGAAGCTGCGGGTCTTCACACCGGCGTTGGACGAGATCGTGTTGCCGTGCATCGGGTCGCACAGCCACACCGCGCGCCTGCCGTCCTTCTTCACCGCGCGCAGGATCGGCGGCAGCAGGCGCTCGACCTTGTCGGCACCCATGCGGCATATCAAGGTCAGCCGGCCCGGCTCATCACGCGGATTGAGGATGTCGATCAGCCGCAGCAACTCGTCCGGATCGGTGGACGGACCCACCTTGATGCCGATCGGGTTCTTCACGCCGCGCAGGAATTCCACATGCGCGCCATCCGGCTGGCGGGTGCGGTCGCCGATCCACAGGAAATGCGCCGAGCACGCGTAGGTGTCGCCGGACGTGCTGTCCACGCGGGTCAGTGCCTGCTCATACGGCAGCAGCAGCGCCTCGTGGCTGATGAAGAAATCCGTCTCGCGCATTTCGCGGGTGGTGTTCGATGTCATGCCGCAGGCCGCCATGAACGCAAGCGTCTCGTCGATCCGGCCCGACAGTTCCCGGTAGCGCTCGGCCAGGGGTGAACGCTCCACAAATCCCAGATTCCAGCGGTTCACCTCATGCAGGTCGGCATAGCCGCCCGACGCAAACGCGCGCAGCAGGTTCATTGTGCCGGCGGACTGGAAATAGCCCATCTCCATGCGCTGCGGATCGGGGGCGCGCGTGGCGGCGTCGAATTCCGGGCCGTTGATGATGTCGCCGCGATAGGTCAGAAGCGTTTCTTCGTTCTTCGTCTCGGTCTCGGAACTGCGCGGCTTGGCATACTGCCCGGCCATTCGCCCCATCTTCACCACCGGTACGGCGGCGCCGTAGGTGAGCACAACGGCCATCTGCAGCAGCACGCGGAACGTGTCGCGGATGGAGTTGGCCGTAAAATCATTGAAACTCTCGGCGCAGTCGCCGCCCTGCAGCACAATGGCGCGGCCTTCCTGCACAAGTGCTAACTGCGCCTTCAGCCGACGCGCCTCGCCGGCAAACACCAGCGGCGGATACGCGCCGATCTTGCCCTCCATCGCCGCCAGCTTCGCGGGATCGGGATAGGCCGGCACCTGCCGGATCGGCTTGTTGCGCCAGGAGGAGGGCGTCCAGGTCTCTGTCATCGTCGGTTCCACAAGAATGTCCGAGCACAGTTTGCGCAAGGGTAGGGCAGTCAGGCGGGCATAATGCCTGAATCCTGGCGTCTGGCTACCAGGACCGGATCGGATGGGGTGCCTTTGAGCGCCAAGGCCCCGTTATGGCGTGCCTCCAGGCGACGCAAACCAGAAGTCAAGTCCGTAGTTTTCCGCCTGTGCCTGGGCGGCCCGATCCCTGGAAAGCCCTGTTGCACCGTGGTAACGATCGGGCGGGCGAATGCCCGTTTAGGATCTACGATGAAGAAGATGATTTTGGCTTCAGCATGCCTGCTCGCGTCTTTCGGAGCCGCGCACCAGGCGCACGCCCAGAAAGAAGCCATGGCCATGTTCTACGAGATGCAGCTCGCGCCGTCGGTGTGCAAGTGGACCGATGCCGCGGACCACAAGAAGCTCGATGCCACCATCGCCGCCCAGGAGAAGGGTCTCGGCGTCTC
>JBBROR010000197.1:0-6292 GCA_038229175.1 Acetobacterales bacterium
GCGCTTGGTGATCTCGCCCAGCGTCTCAACCTTGGGATGATCCAGCGTGCCCTTGTTGCGGGCGCAGTACACCCCCAAAGCGTTGACGCAGGTTTTATGGCCGGATGTGTAGGCGCTCATCGCATTGGCACTGTCCGTCACAATGCTGTCCGAGCCTGCGGTCGAAATCAGCGCCATTGCCGGCATATCGTCGATTTCCAACTCGCCGCCGTACTGGCCCTCAACGATGCCCTTGGACAGGATGCGCGCCGCCGTGCGATGCGCGATCGACAGGCCATCGCCGATGAACAGGATCACGTTCTTGGCGCGACGTGGGGCAGGGGTGGCATAGACGTCCCAGGTCACTTTTGCGGTGCCCGCCTCAACCGTTACCAAACCGGCGGTGGGAATGCTGACATCGCGGATGATGTAGGCGGAATAATCCTGCCCCTCCTCATTGCGCACGAAGGTTCCAGGCCTGCCGAAGAATGTGGCCGGGTCCTTTCCCCCGATCGTCATCTTAACATCGGCTTCGGCGGGCGCGCCGGGGAATTCAACCTTGAAGTCGAACTTGGCGCCGGTGAGGATATCGGCCCGATTCAAAGGATAGATGGTTTGGGCTCTGAGGGCCGCCGGTGCGGCGGCAGACCCGGCCATAATGATCCCAACGGTGAGGACAACACGCAACGACATGAACGGAGCTCCCTCGCACAACTTCACCAGGAAGTATCAAGCACATTTCGGCCGCGTGCTACCGGCAAGAGTGTGTGACAATTGCGCTTCCGCTCAGCGTGGCAGCTTCCACACCGAACGCTGCAGCTCGAACTGCGCCTGGGCGCGCGATACGCCGAGATCCTTCAACATACGATCGTCCAGTTCCGTGAGGCCCTGACGCGTGGTGGCGATGCGGATCATGGTGGCGATCGCCTTGCGCATGCCAGTGCTGGCGGATCTGCGGAACGCAAAAAAGGGCATCGTGCGGGCGGTAGACATCCTGAAGTCTCCTGTCGTGTGGCGCTCTGCCACAGGTTCGTTCGCAAAATGGTCGCCACCTCGGAATAAGGGAAATAAATTGCTTAGATGTTAAGGATCAACGACACTAATGGGCATGAGCGCTTTTCATTCCATTGACCCCGAACTGCTCCGCTCCTTCGCCTTCATCGCCGAGGAGGGCAGTTTTACCCGTGCCGCCGAGCGTGTTGGGCGCACCCAGTCTGCCGTATCGATGCAGATGCAGCGGCTCGAACAACTGCTTGGCAAAACCTTGCTCACCCGCGGCAAGGGCGGTGCGGTGGGCATCACACCGCACGGCCAGTTCCTGCTGGAACGCTCGCGGGAGCTGCTGGCGCTGAACGACACGATCTGGAATAACTTCCAAGCCCCTGAAATCAGGGGTGTTGTTCGCCTCGGCACGCCAGACGACTACGCGCTTCGCTACCTGCCCGCCATGCTCCGCCGCTTCGCCGACTCCCACCCTGCCGTGCAGGTCGATGTCGTCTGCGCGCCATCGAGCGAACTCGTGGTCCGCCTGCAGGAGGGCGATCTCGATCTCACGCTTCTCTCCGAAGGTCACGAACCACGCCGCTGGCCGGCCGTCGAACTTTGGCGGGGCCCGCTGCGCTGGATCACGTCAGACCGCTACGCACAGCACAAGCTGGACCCTGTCCCCCTCGCCCTCGCGCATCAGGATTGCTCATGGCGCAATGCAGCAATCGGCTCGTTGGAGCGGGCAGGGCGCGCCTATCGCGTCGCCTATACCTCCGCCACCCAGGTCGGCACCCACGCGCCGGTCATGGCAGGCCTGGCGGTGACAGTATCAACGATCTCATGGCTGCCGGAGGGCCTGCGCCCGCTGCGCGCCGATGAAGGCCTTCCCGCTCTGCCCGATTTCGGCATCCTGCTGCTCAAGGGCCGCGAGGCGCAGCAACCGGTCACCGACCTTCTGGCATGCCACATCACAGAAACCTTCTCCCAGGAAATGCGTCGGCAGGACCGTCCCGCCGCGCAACTCGCCTGAACCAACGGCGGGGGAGGGGCGGGGTGGGGCGCGCTTTGGCACCCCACCAACGGTTCAACTCGCCGGAACAGGCCTCGGCTCGGAACGCTGCGCGAGGCGTGCCAGCAGGAAATCACGGAACACCGCCACCCGCTTGCTGTTCCGCAATTCCTCCGGATAGACGAAGAACACGTCGATCTTCGGCGCCTTCAAATCCGGCAAAATCCGCACCAGGCCATCGGCCTCGTTGGCCATGTATTCCGGCAGGGCGGCGATCCCGGTGCCCGAACGCACGGCCTCCACCATGGCCTGTAGGCTGTTCACTTCCAGCAACGGCTTGCGCGGGCTGCCCGGTCGGCGCCCGGCCTCGGCCAGCCAGTCAATATCCGGCACCGGCGGGCGGTAGTTGCCGAACAGGATGATCTTATGCGCGTCCAGATCCTCGGCGCGCTGCGGCGTGCCGTGCTTCTTCAGATACTCCGGCGACGCCATCACATGCCAGTCGATCGCCAGCAGATGCCGCTGCACCAGGTCCGGCTGCTTGGGCGGATGCATGCGGATGGCCACATCGGCCTCGCGCATCGCCAGGTCGAGATCGGTATCGTCAAGCAACAATGTCATGGAGACATCGGGATAGGCCTCAAGGAATCCCTGCAACCGCGGCGCCAGCCAGGAGGCGCCAAATCCCACCGTGGTGGTCACCTTCAGGCGGCCCGCTGGCTTTTCCTTCGATTCGGTCAGCAACGCCTCGGTCATCGCCAGCTTGGCGAACACTTCGCGCACGGTCCGGTTCAGGCTCTCGCCTTGTTCCGTCAGAATCAGGCCACGGGCATGGCGATGAAACAGCGGCACCTGCAACGCTTCCTCCAGCGCCGAAATCTGCCGGGATACGGCCGACTGGCTCAGATTCAGCGTGTCACCCGCATGCGTGAAGCTGCCAGCCTCTGCGACCGCGTGAAAAACCCGCAGCTTGTCCCAATCCATTCACAACTTCTCCTTCTTCGTGCAAGCCGCGTCCGGCTCGCTTTCGGCCACGCACGTTCACTCGGCGGCAATGGCCGAATCGAGAGCGTGTTCTGCCAACCACTTTTCGGCTTCCAGCGCCGCCACGCAACCAGTTCCAGCGGCTGTGACGGCCTGACGCCACACTTTATCTTGCACATCGCCCGCAGCGAACACGCCCGGGACCGAGGTTTTGGTCGACCCGGGCTGCGTCAGCACATATCCATCGCTGTCCAGATCGACATGGCCCTGAAAAATCGCCGTCGTCGGCGTGTGCCCGATGGCCACGAACACACCCTGTACCGGCAGCACGCGCAACGCACCCGTCAGCCGGTCTCGCAGCCGCAGACCATCCACCGAAGGCCCGGATTCCGACAGGATTTCAACAACTTCACTGTTCCAGACCACTGATACCTTCGGGTTGGTCATCAGCCGCTGCTGCAGGATCTTCTCCGCACGCAGGGTGTCACGCCGGTGCACCAGCGTCACATGGCTGGCGTGGTGGGTGAGGTAGAGAGCCTCCTCAACCGCCGTGTTGCCGCCGCCGATCACGGCCACGTCTTTTCCACGAAAGAAAAATCCATCGCAGGTCGCACATGCCGACACGCCGGAGCCTTGCAACCTGCCTTCCGATTCGAGCCCCAGCCAGCGTGCCTGCGCGCCGGTGGCGAGAATAATGCTGGAGGCCAGGTAGATATCACCGCCATCACCCACCGCGCGGAACGGATGGCTGGTGAAATCGACGGATACAATAATGTCGTTCACGATTCGTGTTCCAACATGCGCAGCCTGCGCCTGCATCTGCTCCATCAGCCAGGGCCCCTGAATGGCGCTCGCAAAACCCGGAAAATTCTCTACCTCGGTGGTGATCATCAACTGCCCGCCGGGTTGCAGGCCGGCCACCAGCATCGGCTCCAGATTGGCGCGCGCAGCATAGATCGCAGCGGTATACCCGGCCGGGCCAGCGCCGATGATCAGGACAGGAGCAGTGTGGGTCACAGGCATGGGAGCAAATCCAAAATTGTCGTGCCACCGGATATTGGCCGGCACGGTCGGTGGAACAAGTACGTGGGACAGATTGCCGCCTTGTGTCTCGGCGGCTCCGATGTCAGATCAGGCCTTGCGGTGCCGCGTGTGTGGAATAATGTTTCGTCGATATCGCAATCATAGCAACGTGCCCTAAAACTATCGTCCAAGGCGACGATCGTAACGGTGCCAGGGGTAGACGACCCACCGTATGAAAACCATCCCCGATGAGCCCGCTCTGCTCGATTCCATCGATCGACGCATTCTGGCCGAGCTGCAAGACGACGGCCGCATGACCAATGTGGAGTTGGCCCGCCGCGCCGGCATCTCCGCGCCCCCTTGCCTGCGCCGTGTGCGCCGGCTGGAGGAGGCCGGCATCATCCGCGGCTATCACGCCGACAGCGACCCGCAGAAACTGGGATGGGAGATCGTGTTCTTCGCCATCGTGGGCCTGGAAAGCCAGAAGGCGGACGTGCTGGCGGCGTTCGAGACCATGGTGGCCGGCTGGCCCGAGGTGCGCGAGTGTCACATGATCCGCGGCGGCGGCGATTTCCTGCTGCGCCTGGTGGCACGCGACACGGCGCATGAGAACCAGCTCACCCAGCTGCTGACCGGTGCCATCCATGTCAGCCGCGTGCAAACCTTGCAGACCATCCGCACCAGCCGCAGCCTCGCCGGGGTTCCGCTCTGATTGCTTGGTTCTGGGCCGGCATCGCGGCGCTTACGCTGCTGCGCCTGGTGATCGCCGACATCGCGCCCATGGCGCCGGACGAGGCGTATTACTGGGTGTGGTCCAAGGCGCTGGCGCCAGGATATCTCGATCACCCGCCGATGGTGGCGCTTTGGATCCGCCTCGGAACCGAAATCGCCGGAGACGGCAATCTTGGCGTTCGCCTGTTGGCGCCGTTTTCCGCTGTTCTGGGAAGCTGGATGCTTCTGCGCGCCGGCGATGATCTCCTGCCGGGTCGAAACGCCGGCCTGTGGGCCGCCGCCCTGCTGAATGCCACGCTGATCGCCGCCGTCGGCGCCACCACCATGACGCCGGACACGCCGCTGCTGCTGTTCTGGACCATGACCCTGTGGGCGCTCGCCCGCCTGCATGCCACCGGCAAACCACGATGGTGGCTGGTCGCGGGCCTCGCCGCCGGCCTCGCGCTCGACAGCAAATACACCGCCGTCCTGCTCGCCCCCGTTATCCTCACATGGCTGCTCCTGGCGCCATCGATGCGAACCTGGCTTGGGCGACCGTATCCCTGGCTCGCCGCCCTGGTTGCCCTCGCCATGTTCAGCCCTGTCCTCCTCTGGAACGCCCAACACGGCTGGGTCAGCTTCGCCAAGCAGGGCGCCCGTGCGGCGGACTGGCACTCAAGCCGCGCCCTACAGTTCCTGGGCGAGCTGATCGGCGGCCAGATCGGCCTCGCCACCCCGCTGATCGCCCTTGTCGCAGGCGCCGGAATCGTGCTGGCCGCGCGCCGCGCGATAACCCAAAATGCCGCCTGGGTGCTGCTCGCCAGCTTTACCCTGATACCAGCCGCCGTCTTCGCCCAGCACGCGCTCGGCGATCGTGTCCAGGCCAACTGGCCTTCCATCATCTACCCAGCCGCCGCCATCGCCGCCACGTCGCTCACCGGCATGTTGCGGCGTTTGTTCGTCCCGGCCGTCGCTTTGGGCGGAGCATTGGTCGCCATCGTATGGGTGCAGGCGATCTGGACCCCGGTGGCCCTGCCGATGCGGCTCGACCCGACCTTGCTCCGGCTTGGCGGCTGGCAAACCCTGGCCGACGACATCGAAACCGCGGCCCGGCAGCAAAACGCCAGCTTCATCGCGTTCGACAACTACGGCCAGGCCGCCTTGTTCGCCCGCCTCCTGCCGCCCACCGAAACGGTGCTGGGCGCCGAGGGCCGTTGGTCCCTGTTCAACCTGCCCGACGGCACACCCCTCACCCTCGGCCGCCCCGGCCTGCTGGTCCGCAGCGCACGACGCGACGACCGGCCAGACCCGGGGCCATGGGCCGAAATAGCACCTTTGGCACCCCTGACCCGCGCCCGCGCGGGCATGACGGCCGAGACATTCCGCCTCTACCGTGTCGTTGGGCACGCATCAGACTTCACCATCAAAGCGATGCCCCATCCAGGAGAATGAAGATGAGCACGCTGCCAACCCATGACGATGTGGCAGAAGCCGCGCGCCGCCTCGTATCCCATGTGGTGCACACGCCCCTGCTGCGCAGCCCGGCGCTGGACGCGCTGACCGGGGGCACCATCCTGCTCAAAGCCGAGCCCTTGCAGC
>JBBROR010000198.1:0-6289 GCA_038229175.1 Acetobacterales bacterium
GATCGACAGGTTGATGCCGGGGGCGATGATGCCACCGAGATAAGCGCCGTCGGCACCCACCACATCGAACGTGGTGGCGGTACCAAAATCGATGACGACCAGCGGGCCACCATAGGCCTGGTGTGCAGCAAGCGAGTTCAAAAGCCGGTCTGCACCCACTTCATCGGGGTTGTCGATGCGAATATCAAAACCCCAATCCAGCCGGGCACGGGCAATCAGCGGCTCGCTGTCAAACCACGCGCGGCACAGACGACGCAGATGATACAGCGCAGCCGGCACCACGGTGCCGATCACGGTGCGATGGATCTGCTCGCGCTTGAGGCCCACGAGGTTGAACAGGGTCAGCAGCCAGACGGCATATTCATCAGAGGTTCGCTGGTCATCGGTGGCGATCCGCCAGGTGCCGACCCAGTTGTCTCCGTCATGGACGGCGAAGACGATGTTCGTGTTCCCGGCGTCCACCACCATCAGCATGCGTTTTGCTCCAGCCCCACGGGCGACTGCCATATTTCGCCGGTGGAGAAAGCCTGCACGCGGCCATCTATTTCCAGCAAGAGGCTGCCATCTTCGCCAAGACCGGCGAAGTGGCCATCAATCAGGCGATCCTGCTGGCGCAATGTCATGGCGCAGCCTGGTTCAAGTGCGTGCGCCAGCCAGGCAGCGCGGATTGGGGCCCAGCCCTCATTTTGACGCAACTCTCGCAAAGCCGCGATACGGGCCAGAACGGCTTGGCCAAGAAGATCGGCGTCGGTGTATTCAGTGACTGCCGCAATGTCTCGGCCTTCGATGAAAGGGGCGGCGCGCAGGTTAAGGCCGATGCCGATGACCAGCCAATCGAGCCTCGCCTCGGCACTCACTTGGGTCTCGATCAGAATACCGCCAAGTTTCTTACCATTTCGTAAAATATCGTTCGGCCATTTCAGCGCGATGTCGGGCCTGTCCAGCGCCTCAGCCACGGCGACGCCGGCCAGCAGCGCCCAGAGACCGGCTTCGGCCGCCGGATCGGACGGCCGCAGCAGCACTGACAGGAACAGGTTACCTTGCTCCGACAGCCAATCGCGGCCCCGGCTGCCGCGGCCGGCAGTCTGCCAGCCGGCGCGGACCGCAAGACCCTCAGGCACACCCATCATCGCCCGCTCCCGGCAGATGTCGGAGGTTGAGCCAACGCTTTCATAAACCTCAAGCCGCCAAAAGGCGGCCTTGTCTGTCACCCGAACAACACCTTCGCCGCCGCCGCTGCTGCCGCCACAACGGGGGCCGGAAAGATGAAGAACGCTGTGGTGAACAGTGCGCCGGCGCCGGCAACAACCGAGAGCGAGGACGGACGCAGGTCGAACGCGGCTTCCGGCGCATCGAAATACATCACCTTGATGATGCGGATATAATAGAAGGCGCTGATGGCCGAGGCGACCATGCCGATGACAGCCAAGGTCCACAGGCCGGTGTTCACCGCGGCCACGAACACAAAGTATTTGCCAATGAAGCCTGCGAACGGCGGGATGCCGGCCATTGAAAACAGGAAGATCGTCAGCGCCGCCGCCATGCCGGGATCGGTTTTGCCGAGGCCGCCGAGATCGGCGATACGCTCCACCGCGCGGCCACGACGGCGCATCGCCACGATGCAGGCAAACATGCCGGCATTGGTGAAAACGTAGGTGACGAGATAGATCAGCACACCGCGCACGCCCAGTTCGGTGCCGGCGGCAAGGCCCACCAGGATGTAGCCCATGTGGCCGATGGACGAATACGCCATCAGCCGCTTGATGTTGCCCTGGCCGATGGCGGCAAGTGCGCCGAGCACCATCGAGGCGATCGAGATCAGCACGACAAGCTGCTGCCACTGGGCGAGCAAATGGCCGAACGGCGAGATCATCACCCGCACGAACAGCGCCACCGCCGCCACTTTCGGGGCTGTCGCCATGAACGCCGTCACCGGCGTGGGGGCGCCCTCGTATACATCGGGCGTCCACATGTGGAACGGAACGGCTGAGATCTTGAACGCGAGTCCGGCCACCACGAAGACGATGCCCACAACCAGGCCGGCCGAGACGCGAGACGGATCGGACAGCACGAAGGCCAAATGGTCGAACGCCATCGAGCCGGAAAATCCATAGACCAGTGAGATGCCATACAGCAGAAGGCCGGAAGCAAGGGCGCCGAGCACAAAGTATTTGAGGCCGGCTTCGGAGCTGCGCAGGTCGTCGCGCGCGGACGCGGCGAGCACGTAGATCGCCAGCGACTGCAATTCCACGCCCATGTAGAGCGACATCATGTTGGATGCCGACGCCATGATCATCATGCCGACGGTGGCGAACAGCATCAACACCGGGAATTCAAACCGCCGCAGGTTCTCGTGCTCGTTGTAGTCGAGCGAGACCACAACGCCAAGGATGGAGGCCGCCAGCACCAGCAGCTTCACGAACACCGCGTAGCTGTCTGCCAGGAACAGGCCGCTGTAGCCAAGGCCGCCGGCACCGCCCAGCACGAGCGCCATGGTGACGACCAGCGCGCCCACGGTGAGCATGGAGCACATATGGAACGTGTTGCGCTTCTGCAGCACGCCGAAGATCAAAATGCCCATGCCCATCACCGACAGGGCGATCTCGGGGATCGCGATTGTCCAATTCATCAGCGAATGACCCCGGCAAGCTTCGTTGTGGACGCAAGCGCCGCCTGGTGGTGGTCCACCATCGCGCCGACCGAGGCGTCGAAGAACTGCGTAAAGCTGGAGGGATACACACCCATCCAGATGGTGACGATGACCAGCGGCACGAAGATCGCGATCTCACGCGGCGACAGGTCAAGGATACCCTTCAAATCCGCCTTTACCAGCGTGCCGAAGATGATGCGGCGGTAGAGGTAGAGCATGTAGACGGCGCCCAGGATCATGCCCATGCCACCCAGGAAGGCGAGCCAGATGTTCACCTTGAAGGAGCCGATCAGCACCAGGAACTCCCCGGCGAAACCCGCGGTGCCGGGCAGGCCGACGCTGGCCATGGTGAAGATCATGAACGTCAGCGCATAGGCAGGCATGCGATCCGCAAGTCCGCCATACCGCGCAATCTCGCGCGTGTGCATGCGGTCGTAGATCACGCCGACGCACAGGAACAACGCGCCGGCAACGACGCCGTGCGACAGCATCTGGAACAGCGCGCCCGAAATGCCTTGGGCGTTGAACGTAAAGATGCCGATTGTGACGACGCCCATGTGCGCGACCGACGAATAGGCGATCAGCTTCTTCATGTCGGTCTGCGCGAGTGCCACCAGAGAGGTGTATATCACCGCGACAACTGACAGCGTGTAGATGTAGGGCGCGAAATAAGCCGAGGCGTCCGGCAGCATTGGCACCGAGAAGCGCAGAAATCCGTAGGCGCCCATCTTGAGCAAAACGCCGGCGAGGATCACCGAGCCAGCGGTGGGTGCTTCAACGTGCGCGTCCGGCAGCCAGGTGTGGACTGGCCACATCGGCACCTTCACCGCAAACGATGCAAAGAACGCCACGAACAGCCACATCTGCATGCGCGGCGAGAACAGCGTGTGCATCAGAACGGTGATATCGGTACTGCCGGCCTGATTCCACATTGCCAGCAGCGCCAACAGCATCAGCAGCGAGCCGGCCAGCGTGTAGAGGAAGAACTTCAGTGCCGCATACACGCGACGCGGGCCGCCCCAGATGCCGATGATGAGATACATCGGGATCAGCACGCCCTCGAAAAACATATAGAACACGAGGAAATCCAACGCGGCGAACATGCCGACCATCATGGTTTCCAGCACCAGGAAGGCGATCATGTATTCACGCACGCGGGTGCTGATGCTTTCCCAGCTCGCCAGGATGCAGATTGGCGTGAGCGCGGTGGCCAGCAGGACGAACAGCACGGAAATGCCGTCAACGCCCATTTTATACGTGAGGCCCACCTGTGGCAGCCAGTTGGCGCTTTCGACGAACTGAAAGCCGGGATCGGCCTGGTCGAACTTTGCCCACAGCACCAGCGACAACGCGAAGATGACCAATGAGGTCCATAAAGCCGTCCAACGCGCGTTGGAGGCGACGATCGCATCCTCGCCGCGCACGGTGAGAATGATCGCCACGCCCACCAGCGGCAGGAAGGTGAGCAGCGTGAGGATGGGGAAGCCGGCGGCGTTCATGCTGGTCACCCGAAGATCAGAAAGACGCTGACCAAGGCGACAACCCCGATGAGCATAACGAATGCATACTGCGCAATGGAGCCGGTCTGCAGCCGCACGATCTGGCCCGAACCCACAGCGGTGAGTGAGGCCACGCCGTTCGGCAGCCCATCGATGATCTCGCCATCCACGCGCCACAGGCGGCGCGAAAGGCGGGCCAGCGGCTGCACGAAGATGGCGTCATACAGCTCGTCGAAATACCACTTGTTCAGCAGGAACCGGTAGACAAAGCCGAACCGCGCGGCCAGCGCCACGGGAATGCCGGGGCGGAGCATGTAGAACAGATAAGCGGTGGCAATGCCGAGCGCGCCCAGTACGGTGGGGGCGAATGCGACCAGTGACGGCACCTCCTCCATGTCGTGCAGGATGTGGTTGTCGGGCGAGATCACGATGGCGTCGCCCCAGAAGGCCTGCCAGTTCGCGCCCAGCACCTGCTCGTGGAACACGTAGCCGGCAAGCAAAGCGCCACAGGCCAGCAGCATCAGCGGGCCTGTCATCACCAGCGGGCTTTCGTGCACGTGTTCCATCGCGTGCCTGTCGGCGCGTGGCGTGCCGTGGAACGTCATGATGATCAGGCGCCACGAATAGAAAGCGGTCAGGAATGCCGCGATCAGGCCGCACCAGAAGCCGTAATGGCCCACCACGGAATGGCTGGCCCAGGCGGCCTCGATGATGGCGTCCTTCGAGTAGTATCCGGCGAACGGCGGAATGCCGGCCAGTGCCAGGTTGCCGATCCAGAACATCGCATACGTCAGTGGGATCAGCTTCCAGATGCCGCCCATGCGACGCATGTCCTGCTGGTCCGACATCGCGTGGATGACCGAACCGGCGCCCAGAAACAGCAGCGCCTTGAAGAAGGCGTGGGTGAGAAGATGAAAGATCGAGGCCTGGTAGGCGCCCACGCCGGCGGCGATGAACATATAGCCAAGCTGCGAGCAGGTGGAATACGCGATGACGCGTTTGATGTCGTTCTGCGTGCACGCAACGGTGGCGGCGAACAGGGCTGTTGATGCGCCGATGAACGTGACGAACGCCATCGCACCCGGCGCGTAGTCCAGCAGCGGGGACATGCGCGACACCAGGAACACGCCGGCCGTCACCATGGTTGCCGCGTGGATGAGTGCTGAGACTGGTGTTGGGCCTTCCATCGCGTCCGGCAGCCACACATGAAGGCCGAGCTGCGCGGATTTGCCCATGGCGCCGATGAACAGCAGAACGCCGATTACTTCATAGGCGCGGAAGTCGCTGCCCAGAACATGATAAAGGTCGTTTTGATGCTTGCCGATGGCGGCGAAGATGTCAGTGAATTCGATGCTGCCGAACAGGAAGAACACCAGCGCAATACCCACGGCGAAACCGAGATCGCCGATGCGGTTGACCACGAAGGCCTTCATCGCGGCGGCACAGGCCGCCGGCCGGTCATACCAGAAGCCGATCAGCAGATAGGATGCAAGGCCCACGCCTTCCCAGCCAAAGAACAGCTGCGCCAGGTTATCTGCCGTGACCAGCATCAGCATGGCAAAGGTGAAAAGCGACAGGTAGCTGAAGAAGCGCCAGATTGAATTGTCGTGGCTCATATAGCCGACGCTGTAGATATGGATCAGCGTTGCAACGCAGGTGACCATCGCCACCATTGCCACCGACAGCGTGTCGAGCCGCAGCGCCCAGGACACGTTGAAGGTGCCGGCGGAAATCCAGGTGCCGAGCGACACCACGCCCTCGGTGGCGTCGCCATAGATGAGGTCGATGAACGAATAAACGCCGCAGACCGACGCCAGCAGCATGCACAGGATGGTCACGGCCTGGGCGGCACGATCGCCGATGGCGCGGCCGAGCAGGCCTGCGATCAGGGCGCCAAAAAGCGGTGCGAAAACCGCAACTGCAAGAAGCATCAGCTCAACCCTTCATCAGATTGACGTCTTCGACCTCGATCGACCCTCGGTTGCGGAAGTAGATCACAACGATCGCAAGCCCGATGGCTGCTTCTGCCGCCGCCACCGTCAGCACGAACATGGCAAAGACCTGCCCCACCAAATCCCCCAGCGCGGCCGAGAACGCGACCAGGTTGACGTTGACCGCCAGCAGGATGAGTTCGACCGAC
>JBBROR010000199.1:0-6253 GCA_038229175.1 Acetobacterales bacterium
GCGGCGCTCCCGGCAGCGTGGTTGACAGTGCAACTCTCGACACCGGGCACCTCGCCGATCCGCCGCTCCACGCCGGCCACACTCAGCACCGACAGCATGTCTTGCACGTCGATAACACTCGTTTTCATGGCACCACCCGCTGGGTTAAAACTGGCGAACACAGACAAAGAGTCTGGCCCGCCTCTGGTCGCTATTGGCTGTACCAAACGAATGATGATAATCTCGCTTTTCCCTGACCATCTTGTGTTTGTTTGACCTGATATTCTCCGACGGACTTTCATCTTCAATCATTTCGCATACCGGGACAGGTGTTGCTGCGCCACAACGCCAGAACCAACCTACCGGGAGAAAGCGGCCTGTCTGACTTCCCAACTCGTCGACTGAATGAAACGTTATGGCTAGGCCGGATTCCACCTGCACAACACTGTCAGGTAGGACCTGCAATTCACCGGTCATCTCCTGATGCCGATGCGGCATGAAGACCCCCAGATTGTAGGCCGACAGTTTGCGAAGCATATCCTGCACCTCAGGCAGATGGATTGCCGCCTGGGCGGCGGTCAATGCGTCTGGCAGCCCGACACGGCTGTTCTGTAAAGCGCTCGCATCTGTCATCAAACTCTCCTGCAGGATAAAGATTCACGAAGAAAATTAGGGGTTTGGGATCAGGCAGATTTGACGCATTTAAGGCGAGTGTGAAGACAAACCGCGATGACCGGCTCAGCAGGCGTCGCGCTAATTCTTCTCCGAGCTTCGCCTCCCCGGCGTCCCGGAGGCCTCGGGCATAGCGACAGCAGCCTGGGCCGGATGCGCCTGGCCGTTCTTCCCGACATCAGCGACACCAGAGGTCGCTCCTCCCAATTTCATGGAGTGCTCGCTCGAGCCCGGCGCGGAAGCCGGGTCGGGCGTTGGCGGGTCTCCTGACGCAACAAGCTCTTCATGGACGTCTTTGCCACCACTATGCTGTGCATCTGCTTCGTATCCGCTTTGTCGTACGTCCGCCTTGATAGCGGCGATATCGACACGCGTTTCGTCATAACGAACAGTTGCATTGGCTGCATCAAAGTCCACCGTGACGCTTTCAACGCCAGGCACCTCTCCGATCCGCTTTTCTACTCCTGCAACACTCAATACAGAAAGCATGTCTCGTATAGATAAAACGCTCGTTTTCATCACTTTTACCTCAAGTCTCACTTTGCGTTTGGCTTCCCAGAAAATGCCGAGCTAATTCCAGTTCACCAGCCCTTATCGGTGATCCATTCGTGATTCGGGCGCCTTTCCCCCTCAGGCTCTCGTTCGAATTTCAACATGCGTTGCAAAGTTGGAATGGCCACAAGCCAATCAAGGCTCGTTAGACTATGAGGTGCGGACCGGACGGGTCAGGGTCGGAATCTACTCAGGCTGCTCTGGTGACACATACCGGCGCAGGATGTATGCTTATGGTTTATATATGAGGGAATAATACTCCGACTTTAACCAATAGCCTCTGACATTGTTGGCGAAATGTCTTGATGCTTGGATATTAAGCTTGAGGTTTGTATCATAGGGAAGTCTTCGGCTAATTATTCGAATACGCTGCAGGTGCACGCGTCGTCGTACTTGAATATCGAGTCAGAATAATTTCGGATAAATTTTGATCATTCTACAGTCACGGATATGGCATTGAAACTCTGAAGGCCAATCAGCGCCATGGAACAGCAAACAGCCTGATCCATCAACGATTGAGCTTGACAATTTCGACCGTGTGTTATTTTATTATTTATGACGTAGTCTGCCATATGACGCTGACGACGATACATTGGCCGCATGGGCGGCGGTGAGTTCATTATTATTATAGTCATATATTGTTATACCGTCGACCTATTACTTTATTCGTGAGGCGAAGCTGAAGGAGTCGAATGCCTGTGGCTTCAAAGCCGCCTTAAATCCGAAGTATCCCCGCCTACCAGGGTGCTCGGTGGTCCGGTGGATTGCGCCTTGGGACTTTGGCATCAACGAGGGGCCAGTTGCGTTGATGATCGAGAACCATCGGGCTATGATCTGGCGACTGATGCGGAATTGCAGCTATATCAAGCAAGGGTCACGGCGAGCGGACTTTACCGGCGGTTGGCTGGCCCTGGATGAAATGAGTACAAAGTATGGTGGTCGTGCTTTGACTGAAGTATCTGATCTGTTGATAAAGTCTCACCTTATGTTCAAGCGGAAGGATAATTCATACGTAAGCTACTCTAGCGCTTATGTTGTGCTCTAGTTTAGGGACCTTCGCTCTGCGGATATTTGATTCCGTCGCCTGAGCTTGCGGCCAGTGCCAGGCGTGCCAAGGCCGGAAGCGAGGCCGAACCCGTGCGATGCATGATGGAGGCTCGGTGGTTTTCAACTGTCCGCTGGCTGATGCCAAGGTCGGCGGCGATGTTCTTGCTGGGTTGGCCGGCCAGCACGAGCGCCATGATTTCGTGCTGACGCGGCGTAAGCCCGGCCATCTGTGCCATCGCCGCGTCTCGCCGAGCGCTGAGTTTGGCCGCATCCCGCGAGCCTTCCAACGCATGGACGACACTTGCCAACAAGCCAGGCCGGCCCACAGGTTTCTCGATGAAGTCCGACGCGCCTGCCTTCATGGCGCGAATTGCCATTGGCACGTCGCTCTGCCCGGTGATGACGATGACCGGAAGCTCATGGCCTGCCGCCCGCAGCTGCTCCAGCAGGTCGATGCCCCCGATCCCAGGAAGTTTGGCATCGACCAGCAAACAATGCCCTGCGCCCGGGTGAAAAGCAGACAGAAAAGCCTCGCCGCTGGGATAGCCTGCGACCACCCGGCCGTCCGCCTCCAGCACGGCCATGATCGCGCCGCGCACGTCGTCGTCGTCGTCCACCACAAAGATCACATTCTGGGCGGAATCTGATGGGTGTGCCATCAGGTGGACGATCGCTTGGCGCAACGCAGGCAGGCCTGCCGGCTTGCTGAGCAGCGCGCATCCCGCGTCCGACACCGCGCGCTGGGTCGCGTTCGAGATGTCGCCTGTCAGGATGAGCACAGGCAGGGGATGGCCGGCCGCCTTGCGGATCAGTTTTGCAAGTTCGAGCCCATTCGGGCCATTGGGCAGATTGTAGTCGGCAATCACCAGATCGGGCGCGGCCCGCGCCACGCACAGCAATGCCGCCGGACCATCGACGGCCGTGGTGACCTGATGGTCCTGGGCCAGGAGCAACGCAGCAAGCGTCTCGGCCACATCCGGATCGTCTTCCACGACCAAAGTCTTCAGTCTGCGGCCACCTACGGCTGCTTCTGGCGAGGGCAGGACAGGTGATGTCGTGGTAGCCTGCGCAAGCAGCGGCAGGTCGATTGCGAACATGGAGCCGCTGCCCGGCCGAGAGTGGACGCGGATCGGGTGCCCCAGCAGATCGCCCAGCCGCTTGACGATAGACAAGCCCAGTCCAAGGCCACGGCTGCTCTGCCGCGCTGCATTGCCGATTTGGTAGTATTCGTCGAATATCGAAGCGATATCGGCTGTCTGCATGCCAATGCCGGTGTCCCGTACTTCCAGGCTGAGCATGTTGCCATGCCGCCGGCACCCGAGCAGAACGCGGCCAGCCGCGGTATATTTGATCGCGTTCGAAAGCAGATTGCGGACGATTTGCTCCAGCAAGCGCCTGTCACTGCGCACGTGCTGCCCACAGCCAACAACCCGCAGTTCAAGGCCCTTGGCGTCAGCGGGATAGGTGAACTCGCTGCGAAGCCGTTCGAGCAGGTCGCCCATCGCGAACACCGAGACCACCGGTTGTACGGCCCCAGCCTCGATCTCGTTGATGTCGAGCAAGGTGTCCAACATGCTGGTGACGGTGCTCAGCGTCACATTTTGCCGCGCGACCAGGCTCTGCGCCTTGGCACTGGTGACGGTATCGGCCAACAGGGCCTGGAGCAGGGCCAGCGTTTGCAGCGGTTGACGAAGGTCGTGGCTGGCGGCGGCAAGAAAGCGTGTCTTCGCGGCACTTGCAACCTCCGCTGCCACTTTGGCAGCCTCCAAGGCCTGGGCGGCGGCGATGCGTGGGGTGATGTTGTTGAACGTGATGACCACCCCCTCCAGCCGATCGCTCTCGCGGTAGGGCAGGACGCTGCGGCGAAACCAGGCGCCATCCGGATACGCAACCTCACGGTCCGGCGAGTGGCCTCCGCCTTGAACAGCCTTCACGTCGCCAATGAGCGTGGCGTCTGGCGCCAGCGACGCAAAATCGGCAAGCCTGCGGCCGATGTCGTTTTCGATGATGGCGAAATGTGCCTTGACGGCGGGGGTGAAGAACCGGATGCGGCCTCCCAAATCAAGGAACAAGGTGGCGACGTTGGTGCTGTTGAGCACGTTCTGCAGGTCGTTCGACGTCGTGCGCTGCCGTTCCAGGGTTTCCTGCAACTGGCTGTTCACCGCCGTCAGCTCCTTGTTCAACGATTGCAGCTCTTCCTTCGACGCAACCAGCTCCTGGTTGGTGGACTGGCATTCCTCGTTGACGGACAGCGCCTCCTCGTTGATGGCGCGTTGCTCTTCACCCGACAGTTCCAGGTCCCGCACCGTGCCTTGCAGCTCAGATCGCGTCGCCTCAAGCTCGCGTCGCATTTCGGCAAAATCTGGGGCATCCGCCGCGCACAGCCTAACGCCGTTGCCGGGCTTGGGCGCCATCGAATCCAGGAAGCAGACCAGCAGCAACTCCTGGCCGCCCTCGGCCACAGGGTGCACTGCCAGGCTGAAGGGGTGGCGTGCGCCATCGCCGGCGATGCAGCCGGATGCGAGCACTTTCTTCTTGCTCGCGCGCGCGGCCTGCATCGAAGCGCGCAGCTTGGCGCGCAGCCCCGACCGAGCCATCGCGAGCAGGTCCTGGGTGGCGTGGCCTGGCGCAAGCCGGAGATAATGATCTGTTGGGCCAAGGGAGAACAGCACCGCGTTCGATGAATCAACCAGGACGGAGGCTGGGGCGTAGGCCTCCATCACCAGGCGCCGGCCGAGTTCGGCGAGTGCTGAGTGGCGCATGGGCGATACCTGTTGTGGGGACGTAGGCGTGCGCATGTGCTCTCCTGGGCGGAGCGGAGCAGGCCGAGGCAACTTCTCTGCCGTCACGGTTAAGCTTCGCCCGATACGGCGATAGATGCGCTCTGGCTTCGCCAAAGCCTCGAAGCGGCCATCTGGCGCGATGACGTTTTCGGCGGTGCCGAGCAGCAGGACGCCGCCATCCCTCAGGGCAAAGTGCATCGCCGCCAACACCTGGGCCTGAGCCTCCGGCAGCAGGTAGATGAGCAGGTTTCGGCAGGAAACCATGTCAAGGTGGGAGAAAGGGGGATCGGCCAGCACGTTCTGGACCGTGAACACGATCGTGGCCCGCAGGTCTGCGCTCGCCCGCCATCCCTGCTCTTCACGCACAAAGAACCGCGCCAGGCGGGGTTGCGAAACACTGTCTGCAATGGCTGCGGAATAAATGCCATCGCGTGCCGCCGTGATCGCATCCGCATCGATATCGGACGCAAAAACCTGCAGCTTGATCGACCGACCGGTGGCCTCGATCTGCTCCAGAAACAACATGGTGAGCGAATAGGTCTCTTCGCCGGTGCTGCATCCTGCGACCCAGAGGCGCAGCTTCTGGCCGTCAGCACAGGACGCGACTAGGTCCGGGATGGTGGTGGCTGCCAGGATGTCAAAGACGGCCGGGTCGCGGAAGAAGCTGGTGACGTGGATCAGCAGGTCGTGCGCCAACGCACGCCGTTCGTCTGGCTCGGCATGCAGGATGGCGAGGTAGACGGCCATGTCGTCCGGCTTCAGGCCCTTGAATGCCATGCGCCGACTGATGCGGCGCTGCAGGGTGCCCGGCTTATAGGATGTGAAATCGTTCGACTTGTCCGACCGAAGCAGGTCGATGATATCGAAAAGAGCCAGAGCCTTTGGATCATTCACGCAAAGTGCGGCAAGCCGCTGGTCCGTGGAACTGCTGCCCGGTGGCTTCGTGGCGAGATGCCGATGTGCGGAAAATGCTGCAGGGATCTGGACAATCGGCAAGACGAAATCCGCCATTCCCGTAGCAGCCGCGCTGGCGGGCATGCCGGAATGGCGCGCCTCCGCGGGATCCTGCACGACCACCTTGCCACCGGCCGCCTTGATTTTCGCCAACCCGGCGCTGCCATCCTGCCCGGTGCCGGACAGGACGACGCAGGCCGAGCGATCACCATAATTAAGCGCGAGGGACTGCAGCAGGAAGTCAAACGGCATACGGGCTGCGTGAC
>JBBROR010000200.1:0-6215 GCA_038229175.1 Acetobacterales bacterium
AGCCGATCGCGCCGCACAATGTGCGTCCCGTGGCGCGGCTGACCACCAAACCCTTCGCTGAGATCAGCTGCCGGGTACTGCTACGTGCCGGCGTGGGCTGAGCCTTTTGAAATGATACAGAATGATGCTGACGCCGATCACGATCGGGATCGCCCACAGCGTGGGGTTGAACGCCTGTGACGGCAGCAGCCGCGCCAGGCCGAACGTCATGAAGGCCGTGTAGACCGAGATTCCGGAGCCCACGAGCGCCTTCAGATGCTCCTTCAGATAAGCGAGCCGGGCAGGGCGGTCGGTGTAGATGAACACAAGATTCGTGCCGCCGGACGCCACACCCACGATGGCGATGCCCATCATCAGCGGCTGGCCGATGAGGGCGCCCTGGGCCGCACAGTTCAGCGCCGCGGCAATCGCGGCCAGTTGCAGCGCCACCGGCACGGCTGCGCGATTGGCGAGGTGGTGGGCCTTGTTGCGGATGGCCATCCGGCCGTGCGAGATCAGGCTAATCGTCAGGATCGCCAAATACAGCATCATCCATCCGAACAGCCCCCGTACCAGCACTTCGTCGGGCAGCTGCGGGTGGGTGCCGAGCGGGTCATAAAGCGTGCACAGGCTCATGCCGACGGCCGCGATGCCGGTCACAAGAATGCATCGTGCAAAAATATCACCGATCCGCCGGTGTGTGGCACCACCCTTGCGGCCGATGACAGGCACCCAGAACAGCACCAGTCCCACCGCGCCGGTGGCAATATGTGCGGCGACGAAACCATGGAACAGCCACCACACGGATTTGGGCTCCGTTTTTCTTAGATCATGATGCGTTTGGGTTGCTTCACCCAAACGCATCATGATCGGTAAAACAAAGGCTGGTGGTTAAGATCTGAGCACTCTTCCCTCAGATCTTAACCACTGGTCGGACATGAGAGTGAGTGTAACAACATCCTGACACTGGAGGCGAGTCACGCGCCTCAGCCGTGGTGACGGCAATTTTTGCGTCGATCCTGGATCTTTTGAAGCCTGTCCCGCGTTGGACGCGCGACCTGCCAAGCACCACGTGCGGCTTGCTCGACCGGGTTTATCTGGCAAGAGAATTGAACTATACCGTTCAGTTCAGTTATAAATCCATGGAGTCGGCAAGAATGGATGGATCGCAGAAGGTCGCTCTAACCGGCCATTACAGCCGGAAAAACGGTGATGAGCATGTTCGGCGTCGCGATCAGCATGAAAGTGCCAGCCCAGTTAGGTCTTCGAAATCCAAAGACGGCAGCGGAGCGAACGAGCCGAAAAAGCCGGGATCAGGCTTGCGGAAATGGCTGCTCATCGGCATCGGCGTGGTGGTGTTGGTCGCATTGATCGTGGGTGGCACGATCTATTGGCTGGACGCGAGGCGTTACGTGACCACCGATGATGCCTTTATCGACGGCCACAACGCCCAGATCGCTCCGCAAATCGCGGGACGCGTGATCAAGGTGGCGATCGAGGACAACCAGATGGTAGAGGCCAACCAGCTTCTGGTGGTGCTCGACGGCCGCGACTGGCAGGTGAAGCTGGACCAGGCGGTCACCCAAAAGGCCCAGACCGCGGCGCAGCTTGACCAGGCCCGCGCCCAGGCACAGCTCCAGCAGGCGCAGATCGAACAAAGTGGCGCGCAGATCCGTGTCAGCGAGGCCGAACTGGTCCAGGCGCAGCAGGACTACAACCGGTTCCGCGCGATCGACCCCAAGGCCATCAGCCGCCAGCAGCTGGACAACGCGCAGGCAACCCTGCGCACCAGCCAGGCGAAGCTGGATGCGAACCGCTACGCCTTGAACGGCGCACAGGCGCAGCTCGTGAGCCAGCAGGCACAGATCGCCAACGCCGAGGCAGCGCTTCAGGGCGCCGATGTCGGCATCCGCAACGCGCAGCTGCAACTGTCCTACACCGAGATCCGCGCGCCTGAGGCCGGACGCGTGACACGGCGAACGGTAGAGGCCGGCAACTACGTCACTCCCGGCCAGATGATGTTGGGCCTCGTACGGCCGGGCGTGTGGGTGACGGCGAACTTCAAGGAAACGCAGCTTGCGCGTATGCAAATCGGCCAGACCGTGGATGTCCTGGTGGATGCCCTGCCGGACAAGGTTTTCCACGGCCGCGTGCAAAGCTTCCAGGCGGGTTCCGGCTCGGTGTTCTCGGTGCTGCCGGCCGAGAACGCCACCGGCAACTACGTGAAGGTGGTGCAGCGCATCCCCGTCAAGATCGTGATCGACGACGCCAACGACCCCAGGCTGTCGCTCGGCATGTCCGTCACACCCAGTGTCACAGTACGGCCGTGAGCAGCCAGGGGGGGAGCGGCCAGGGGGGGAGCGGCCAGGGGGGGAGCGGGCGCGCCGCTCCGCTGCCGAGATCCGCCGCCGGGACCTATAATCCGTGGCTGATCGCAGTAATCGTCTCGATCGCAACGTTCATGGAGGTGCTGGACACCACCATCGCCAACGTCGCGCTGCGCCACATCGCGGGATCCTTGGGCGCCGGGCAAGACGAGAGCACCTATATCGTCACCAGCTATCTCGTCTCCAACGCCATCATCCTGCCGATTTCCGGTTGGCTGGCCAACGTGATCGGCCGCAAGCGCTTCTATATGGGGTGCGTGGCATTGTTCACGTTCGCGTCCGTCATGTGCGGGCTGTCGACGTCGCTGGAAATGATGCTTTTCTTCCGGGTGCTGCAGGGCGTGGGCGGCGGCGGACTGGCGCCGGTGGAACAATCCATCTTTGCTGACACCTTCCCGCCCGAAAAACGCGCCATCGCCTTCGCGCTCTATGGTTTCACCATCGTTACCGCACCCGCCATCGGCCCAATACTGGGCGGGTTCATCACCGACAATCTCTCGTGGCACTGGGTGTTCTTCATCAACCTGCCGGTGGGCCTGCTGTCGCTGGTGCTGGTGTCCATCTTCGTGTCCGACAGCGAAACAACGAAGCAGGAGCGCCGCGCACTGCTCGATCGGGGGCTGAAGATCGACTATGTCGGCTTTCTGCTGGTCGTTGTGGGCTTCGGCACATTGCAGATCGTGCTCGATCGGTTCGAGCGTGAAGACGGGTTCAGCTCACCGTTCATCCTGTGGCTGGCGATCACCTGTGCCGTGTCATTGATCTCGCTGGTGATCTGGGAACTGGCGCATCCGCAGCCAGTCATGAACCTGCGGCTTCTCAAGAACCGTGGCTTTGCAATAAGCAATGCGGTGCTGTTCTTCTTCGGCTTCATCATCATCTCGACGACCCAGCTCACCCCGCAGTTGACGCAGGAGCTGATGGGATACGACGCGACCACCGCGGGCCTCACCCTGGGTGTGGGTGGAATCATCTCCCTGTTCATCATGCCGATGGCTGGCGTTCTAACCGGAAAGGTACAGCCGAAATATTTGGTGTTCGTGGCGCTGATCGGCATCGCCTATGCGATGCACTACGCCTCTGGCCTCAATCTCAACGCGTCATTCGGGTATTTCTCGTTCTCACGCTCGCTGTTGGTGATGTGGCTGCCGCTCATATTCATTCCGCTGTCCGCGGTGCAGTTCATCGGCGTGCCGCCCGACAAGAACAACGACGCCTCGGCGCTGCTGAACCTGATGCGCAACATCGGGGGCAGTGTGGGCGTGGCTGTGGCCACCACGCAGCTGGCCTGGCGCTCGCAACTCCACCATGCCCGTCTCGCCGAGCACATCACGGCGGCCAACGCACCACACACCGCATCGGGGCTGGCCGCACTCGGGCACCGGCTGGTCGTCCAGGCCAGCATCCTCAGTTACCTCGACGTGTTCACCATTCTCAGCGTGGTGGCGCTGCTCATCTCGCCGCTCGCGTTGTTCTTACCCAAGGCGCCCAAGGGCGCATCCGCAGGGGCGCACTGATGCGACGGCTTTTTTTCCTTTTTGCCCTCGTGGCCCCCGGCTGTACCATGGGGCCGACTTTCTCTTCGATCCTGCCGGACCTGCCGGATAGCTGGGCCGGAAAGCCCACGCCATCAGCCATCGCATCCCGCAGCCGGCCGGTACCGGAGCCGGTTGATCCGCAATGGTGGTCGGTGTTCGGCGACCCCACGCTGACAGCACTGGCCGGGCGCGTGGCGCAGGAGAACCTGGACGTTCAGGTGGCCGCAATCCGTCTGGCGGAAAGCCGGGCGCAGCGCGGCGTTGCGGCGTCGGCGCAGTTCCCGTCGGTGAACGCCAACGCGTCCTACACGCGTGAGCAGCAAAGCAGGAACGGCGCCAGTTCGCTGTTCGGCGGCGGGTCAGCGGCCACGCAATCAAATGGTTTGGGTGGCAAAGCCAGCGGCGTGCCAAGCCAGGGTGCCGGCAAAGCCACCGAGCCGTTCGACCTGTTCCAATATGGCGCCGATGCGTCGTGGGAGCTGGATCTGTGGGGCCGCGTGCGGCGCTCGGTGGAAAGCGCCGATGCGGCCGTGACGCAATCCGCCGAGACACAGCGCGATGTGCTGGTGTCGATGGTGGCGGAACTGGCGCGCGACTACGTCACTCTGCGCGGCGTGCAGGATAGCCTGCGCATCACCCGCGAAAATCTCGCCACCACGCGGGAGACAGCGCAGCTGGCGCGCATTCGCAGCCAAGGTGGCCTCACAACCGATCTCGACGTTGCCTCCGCCGATGCGCAGGTCGCACAGACCGAGGCGGAACTGCCGCCACTGGAGCAGCAGGAAGCGGCGATGATCAACGCCATCGGCTTCCTTCTCGGCCAGCCACCTGGCACGATGGCGGAACTGCGCACAGCCCAACCGCCGCCGCTGGCTCCCGTGCGCGTGCCGGTGGGATTGCCGTCGGAACTGGCGCGCCGTCGGCCGGATATCCGGCAGGCCGATGCAAAGCTGCATGTAGCCACCGCCGATGTCGGCATCGCCGAGGCCGATTTCTACCCGCGGGTGACCCTGTCGGGCAGCTTTGCGTTCCAGGCGCTGCAGCTCAAGAGCCTCGGTGACTTCGCGTCCCGAACCTATGGCCTCGGCCCCAGCATCACGGTGCCGATTTTCGATGCGGGAAAGCTGCGCAGCACACTGGAATTGCGAAAACTGCAGCAGCGTGAGGCGGCGATCGGCTTCCAGCGCACCGTGCTGCAGGCCTGGCGCGAAATCGACGATGCGATGCAGTCCTACGAGGCCGAACAGCGTCGCGGCGAGCGGATCGCCGTGCAGGTCGCAAGCTCACGACGCGCGCTGGGCCTTGCGCGGTCACGCTACACCCAAGGGCTTTCGGACTATCTCGAGGTGCTGATCGTGCAACGCAATCTGCTCCAGGCACAGAGCACGCTTGCAAGCAGCAATGCGACGACGAACGCCAATCTGGTGACGCTCTACCGCGCGTTGGGTGGTGGTTGGGAGCAGGCTCTACCGGTAAAGGTGGCGGCCAGGTAGGACGCTCCGACGCCTCTTAAAACGCCCAGGCCAAGAAGCTTTACGGTTCGCGCAAGCAGACGCCCGAGCCAACAGAGAATCTTGCGGCTCCTTCGGACGGACATAAGCTGCTCTAGATCATGATGCGTTTGGGTTGCTTCACCCAAACGCATGAACATGATCGGTAAAACAAAGGCTAGAGTGAGGTGATTTTGACTCTACCCAAAATCATCACGCTCTAGTGGTTAAGATCTGAGGAAAGAGTCCTCAGATCTTAACCACTAGCCTCTGATCTTGTGGGCCAAATTCCCTGACGCTCCGGTAGCAAGCGTGAGGTTTGGACCACTAGCAGCCTGTCGGATTCGCTTAATTTTATGTCTCACCTTGAAATTTTCACGAAAATATTGCATAATAATTGATTTAATATTACAATAGTCTCGGATGATTTAGTCTAATATTTCATCAACCGCCTGAATTTGACAGGCTGCTAGTGGTCCGATCCAAACGGGCACTTCAGCCCGGTTGGTGAATCGGCCTGCAAAATCAAGTTAGTGCTCTGACACATGATGCACATCCTGATTGAGTCAGAGCACTAGGCATTCCGAGGCTTGCGCGTCAAATTGCAGCCAATCGAATCGAGGTCTGCAATGTTGCGTGTGCCGAAACTGTTCCAGCCGATCACTTTCCGGTCCGTCACCGCCCGCAACCGAATCGTGGTGGCGCCTATGTGCCAGTACAGCGCCCATGATGGCTTGGGCAACGACTGGCATGTCCAGCATCTCGGCGCCCGCGCCGTGGGCGGCGCCGGCGTGGTCTTCACCGAAGCCACCCATGTCTCA
>JBBROR010000201.1:0-6204 GCA_038229175.1 Acetobacterales bacterium
ACGGGGGCCTGATTGGCCCTCGGGTAGCGCGGGCCTGCCGGAATGTTCATCGGAATGACGTTCATCGCATACTGGGTGGCAGGCGATGCGCGGTTCGGCTCGGCGCCCTGGATGCGCGGGGCGATCTTGGCGACATAGTTGCGCGTCTCGGTCGGCAGGCCCTTGTTGCGGGTAAGATAGTCGTCGTAACGACCGGGGCCGGCGTTGTAGGCGGCGAGGAAGCCGGGGCTACCGTAAAGGTCATACATCTCGCGCAGGTAGGCGGTGCCGGCCATGATGTTGTCGTGGGGATCGTAGGGATCGTCGCCCAGGTCGTAGCGGCCGCGCAGTTCGTCATAGGTGGCGGGCATGACCTGCATCAGGCCCATGGCGCCGGGGCCCGACGTCTCCATCACCTTGCCGCTCGATTCAGCGCGGATGACTTCACGCACCCAGCGATCAGGAAGATCGTATTTCGACGATGCCTCCATGATGTAAGGCCCCCACGGGTCGCTCTTGGGGCCGGGCGGTGTGTAGTTGCCGCGGGCACGGGCCTGGTATTGCTTGGCCTCCTGCACGGCGGACACCTTGGGGCCGGAAGCACAGGCGGCGAGGCTGGCCAGAACGGCGAGGCAGCCCACCAGGCGAAGGATACGGAAAGGGGCGGTCGGCGCGTCAATGACGGAGGTCGAGAGCATTCCTGCGAAGCCTTCTCTGTTGCACGCCCGCCACTTTCGCAGGGGCGGCGCTGAAACGTGTACGTTCGCCACACACCAAAATACGAAAGGATGTCAGGCGACGTTCGCCGCATAACACAGGAAACACTCGTAAGTCCCTAAAGGAATGATGTGTTTGAAACAAGGCTCGGCAGCACGATTATTAGTTCGGTACCTGCGCAGATCGAAGCCGCGTGATATAAATGCCGCGGATTCATGCCAGGAAGGCAACCGATGCCATCATATTTCAACACTGGCCGACGCCGCTTGCCGGGTATTCTGCTGACCATCACCCTGGTGACCACCGCTCTGGGGCTTGCCGCCTGCGCACCCTCCAACACGAACACCACCTCCAGCGCGGACGAAATCGGGCGAACGGCACAGATATCCTACGGCACCATCGTCTCGATGCGAGGCGTTGTGGTGCAGAACCCCAACACTGGAGCAGGCACCTTGGGGGGCGCCGCACCTGGGGGCGCTTCCGGCAGCTTCATCGGCCGCAACGACGTGCGCGGCAACATTCTGGGAGCGGTTAGCGGCGCCGTTGTCGGCGGTCTGGCCGGAACGCCAGTCCAAACTTCCGGGTCCAAGGGCCAAGCGGTGGAATTCATTATCCAGGAAGACAACGCTGCGGCGCCCATTTCGGTGATGCAGGCCAACGAGCTTAACTTTGTGCCGGGCGAACGCATCATGCTCACACGCGGCGCGCGCACCCGCATCGCGCGGGGAAGAACCTGAGCAGGGGCCGCTCGGGTTGCGGGTGTGGGGCCGATAGGCTATCGGCCACCGCACAATGTCAGCACATATCCCCTTCCCCGCCTCACAGGCACGGCTTGAGCTGACCTCCCAGCCCGGCTTCGCCGCACGGTCCGCACTCGCCTGGCAGGACCTGGCCGAAGCCGCCACCATGTGGCACCTGTGCTGCACGCTGAGCTGGCTCGATATCAAGCTGCGCTACCGCGGCTCGGTGCTCGGCCCGTTCTGGCTCACGCTGTCCACCGCACTGATGATCGGCTCCATGGGCTTCCTCTATGCCGAGCTGTTCGGCATGGACCTGCACGACTACCTGCCGTTCCTGGCGCTTTCGATCGTGCTATGGAATTTCATCGGCGCCCTGGTGAGCGACGCCTGCGTGTGTTTCACCAGCGCCGAGGGCACGATCCGCTCGGTGCGCATGCCCTATGCGCTGTTCGCCGGCCGCGTGGTGCTGCGCAACCTGCTGGTGTTGGCGCATAACGTGGTGGTGATCGTCGTCGTGGACGTGTTGCTGCAGGTGGCACCCGGCCAGATCGCGCTGCTGGCCATTCCCGCCTTCATCCTGTGGCTTCTGTTGGGCGTGGCGCTGTCCGTCCTGCTTGGTGCATTGTGCGCCCGCTTCCGCGACATCCCGCCCATCGTGGGCTCGGTGATGCAGATGGCGTTCTTCGTAAGCGCCGTCATCTGGCGGCCGGAACAGTTAAAATCACAGGAATACCTGCTGGCCTTCAACCCGTTCTTCACCCTGCTGGAGATCGTGCGCGGACCCTTGCTGGGCACCGTGCCGTCGATGCAGGTCTACCTGTCGGCCGGGTTGTTCTCTGCCGCCATTTTCGTGGCCAGCTGGCTGGTGTTCGCGCGCGTGCGCGGCCGCATCGCATTCTGGATCTGATACGATGACCACCGAGCTGCTTATCGAGAATGTCAGCCTCGATTTTCCCCTCTATCACGGCAACGCCCGCAGCCTGAAAAAGACGGTGCTGAACAGCGTCTCTGGCCGCATGGCCAACGATTCCCGGGCCCGCGTTTCGGTGCAGGCGCTGCGCGACATCAGCTTTCACCTCAAGGCCGGCGACCGCCTGGGCCTGGTGGGTGGCAACGGCGCCGGCAAAACGACGCTGCTACGCATCCTGGCCGGCATCTATGAGCCACAATCCGGCCATCTGCGCATCGAGGGCAGCCTGAATGCGCTGCTCGACCCCAACCTGGGCATGAACCTGGAATTGTCGGGCCGCGAAAACATCACCTTGCGTGGGCTGTATCACGGGCTCAATCCGGCTGAAATCCGCAAGCTGGCCGACGACGTGGCGGCCTTTGCCGATCTCGGGGATTTCCTCGATCTACCCGTCCGCATCTACAGCTCCGGCATGGTGGTCCGCCTGGGGTTCGCGCTGGCCACCGCCATCCGGCCACAGGTGCTGCTGATGGACGAGTGGTTCCTGGCTGGCGACGCCAACTTCCTGGAAAAGGCCCGCGCGCGGCTGGAAGACATGGTGCGTGGCGCCGAGATTCTGGTGCTGTCCACCCACATGCCATCGGTCATCCACGAATGGTGCTCCCGCGTGATCTGGCTGGACCACGGCCGCATCCGCGCCGATGGCCGGCCGGATGCCGTTATGGCCGAATATCTCAACGCACCGCGCGGCTGACGGGGCCGGCCGTTGCACCTCATGCGATGGCTGCAGATGTCGGGCGCGCTGATGCTGCTGGCGGCCTTGCTGCCGCCGCGCATCGGTGTTCTGCAACCCCATGCGCGGCGTATCGGTATGGCGGCGCTGGTGATCTATCTTACTTTCGCCGCCATCGTCGTGATCGCGCGGGTCGTATTGGGACCCGAAGCCTTCATGGACTGAGCAGGATCTTCAGCGTGGTCGCCGCGTCCACCGCCGCCACGCTGTAGAGCATCGGGACATACGTGCCGGCCGCCCAGAGCGGGGCCAGGTCGGCATAATGCGGGCTGCGCGGATCGCCGGACTGGCCAGGCGCATTGATGAAGCGGCTTTCATCCCAGTTGCCGACATCCACCACCATGCGAAACGACGCCCCGTGCGTCACCTTGAAGTCGCTGAGCCGGTAGCCGGCGTTCATCACCGTGGAGCCGGAACCGCCTTTCGGCAGACGATCCACGCCGGGCAGGTCGGCCACCCGGCCCAACGGGTGCGGGAAGGCGCCATGGTGCAGGCTGCCCCATTGCCAGGCTTTGGCATCTTTGCCTATGCACACGGCGCATTCGGCATAAGCGGCATCCAAGGTGGTGGCGAGCAGCGAGCGGACATCCGGCACACGGCGATCGCCATCCTCCAGTATGCCGACCAGGGTTTCGAGATCGCCCGGCACCATCAGCGGGCGGGCGATCGGGTCAGGGACGAGAAGATCGAGCAACGCCGGCTTCAGGTGCTTGGACCACCAGACCTCATGCAGCGCTGCCGCCGGGGATGTGATTTCCAGGCGGTGATTCCAGCCCGTCAGCAAAGTAGCGCCGGGCGAATTGAAACCGTCCAGCAGCTTGGTCAGGCGACGAGCGGGGATCGAGGTATCGTCGGTCTGCAACGCCATCGACTGCGCAAGCGAATGGGACGGTTGGCCGCCCAGCACGTCGTGGATGCGCTTGCTGCGCGAATGCTCAGACCATTCGAACCCGAGCTTGACTTCTTCGGACGGAAACCCGGCTGGCAAGTTCATCTCGTTGGCGGTGGCGACGAAGCCGCTGGCGGGGTCGATGGTCTGCGGCAATGCGCTGAACGGATAAAAACCGTTCCATTCGTAGCGCCCGTCGCCAGGCACCGGCAGCAGCCCGTCCCAGTTCGGCCGCACCGGCGACTTGCCGGCGGCGAACCATGCCACGCGACCACTGACATCGGCATAAAGCTGGTTCACCGAAGGCGTGGACCAGTGGCTGAGCGCCTCGGCAAAGCTTTCCACCGATGTCGCGCCGATATAGGCCAGCGAGGCAAAATAGGCGGATGCCCCGGGCTCGGACCATATGCTGCGAACGGCAAAGGCGTTCGTGCCGGTTTCGCATACCACCGGGCCGTGGCGGGTGAATTTCAACGTCACCTGCTGGTCGGCGCAGCCCCGCACGGCGATGGTCTCGGTCACGATCGTCATCGCCTCGAAGCCGTCGCCGTAGCGGTAGGTGTTGCCCTGGGTCTCGTAGACATGCAGGTCCTCCTGGTCCATCGGGAAGATGGTCAGGCTGAAGGCGGCGTGGCCGTTATGGCCGATCGACACGCCTGGCAAAGCCGGCTCGCCGGCGCCGATCACGTCCAGGCCCGGCGCTGTCAGATGCACAACGCTGCGCAAGGAGGGCAAGGCGTGGGCGCGGTGCGGGTCGGACGCCAGGATGGCGCGGCCGGTGTCGGTGTGCGTGGCGGCGACGGCCCAGTTGTTGGAGCCTTGCAGATAAACGTCGCCCTGGTCTGTCACCTTGGTCCAGCGCCATGCCTCGTCCAACGGCGCAGCGAGACGTTCCGGGCTGAAATCCGGTGCCGCGGTGGCCAGGCGAAAAACATCGAGCACATCGGCCGGCACGCAGGCGGGGTCGAAGCCTTCGGGAATAACGATCGTGTGCGGCGGTTCGATGGACCGGCGGGCGAGGTCGGTTTCGAGGTCGGTGGCGGCCAGAACGCGGGCGCGGGCCGCTTCGGACAGCACGTTGCGCACCAGGCCGTGGCTGCGGATGCGCACAACGTCGGCGGTGGCCCAGCGTTCCGGGCGGGTGCCCATGGCTGCGAATTCGGGCGGCAGCAGAGCAGGGTCAGCTTCGGCCAGGGCGATCCAGGCGTTGATGCCCTGCACGAACGCCTCGGTCACGGCATGCGCCTCGGGCGTTCCGTAGGCGGCCCACTCGGCGTCCATATCGCCGCGATAGAGAAACAGACGGGCGGCGCGGTCCTGGGCCAGAAAGCCCGGGCCGAAATCCGCCGCCATCCGGCCAAGGCCGCGCTTGCGCCAGGTGTCGAGCTGCCACAACCGGTCGCGCGCCGCGTTGAAGCCCTGCACGAAAAACGCGTCGCGGCGGGTGGCGGCGCGGATATGGCAGATGCCCCAGCGATCGACATTGATCTCGGCAGGGTTTTCGAGCCCCGCAACCGTATGGGAGATCGTCTCGGTCATGCAGGGCGCTCCGGGCGTTGAATGCCGAAACGCTAGACCCGCAACGCGGCGTCTGGCCAGGGCAAGGCGGCACGCCGGATGCAATGAGATGGGAGAATATCAGGTCCAGGAGTTGTCATGATCGCGCCGACCGCGCCCGTCACCCTCTCAAATCCCGCCGAAATCAAGGCTCCGCCGGCGAAGGAGGCGTTGGAGATTGGATTTGCCGACGTATTGTCGGCGCTGAACCCCCTGCAGTATTTGCCGGTGGTGGGTCAAATCTACCGGGCCGTGACGGGCGATGTGCCGCCGGAGCCGCTGCGGATCATGGGCTCGATCGTGGTGAGCGGCCTTCTGGGCGGACCGTTGGGCATGGCATTGAATGCCGCCAGTGCCTTGGTGCAGCATCTAACGGGGATCAACCTGGACGCTGTGGCGCATGACGCCATGGAGGCGGTGGGAATCGTGGAGCAGCGCCCGCCGGTCCCCACCGCCGACGTGCCGACGGCGTTGGCCGCCTATGGACAGACGTTGTTCACCTACGGCCCAGGCGGGGGCCATGCATGACGCCCTTCACTGCGGAACGCGGGCTGCAACGACCGCCTTTTGCAGTTCGGCAAAATCCACCGCCCCAGGGAGCAGCTGGGTCCCGACCACA
>JBBROR010000202.1:0-6178 GCA_038229175.1 Acetobacterales bacterium
ATCACCGACAGGAACGCCGGTATGCCCACCAACGCGCCCGCGCAGGCCATCCGGAACGGGTCGGCCCCGCGGCCAAGCACCCTCGAAGCCAGCCAGAATCCCCCCAACCCGCCGATCGCAAGGCTTGCCGTAAGCGCCGTGGTGGTCGCCACCGAAAGATGCAGGATCTGGCCGCCATACGGCTCCAACAGCACGTCTTCCATGCTGAACGCCATCGTGCCCAGCCCCACCGCCAACAACCTGCGGGCCGCATTGCCGCCCGCAATGAACCGCTGCCAGGATTCAACAAAACCAACGTTCTGGCGCGTCTCCACCCCTCGGGCGGAGTGCCGCCCTTCCTGCTTCCAAAGTGCGATCACGTTCAGCACGATGGTCATCACAGCCGAGCCCTGGATGACCTGCACCAGCTTCATCGGCGTGAAATCGCTGAGCAGCACTCCGAAGATGACGGCGCTCACCACCATGCCGAGCAGCAACATCACATACATCAATCCCACCACCTTGGGCTGGGATTCCACCGGGGCGAGATCGGTGGCCAGGGCGAGCCCCACGGTCTGGATCGTGTGCAGCCCCGCGCCGGTGAACAAAAACGCAGCGCTGGCACCAACCCAGCCCACCCAGACCGGCCAAGCGCTGGCCTCGCCGGTGCCGGACAGCACCAGCAGCGCAAACGGCATCATCGCAAGCCCGCCGAACTGCACCATCGTGCCGCGCCATATATAAGGAACCCGCCGCCAGCCGAGAGCAGAGCGGTGGTTGTCGGAGCGAAAGCCGATCACGGCGCGAAACGGGGCGGCAATCAGCGGCATGGCGATCATGACAGCCACCAACGAAGCAGGCACATCGAGTTCTACGATCATCACACGGTTCAGCGTGCCGATCAGCAGCACCAGCGCCATGCCGACAGACACCTGGAACAACGACAGCCGCAACAGGCGCGACAGCGGCAGATCTACCGTGGCCACATCGGCGAACGGCAGGAAACGGGGGCCAAGATCGAGCCAGGCCCGCATTGCCTTCTCACTGACCCGGTTCATCGCCATGTCTGGTCCTACACTCTACTGAAGTCGATCCAGTCAGACCAAAAGGGCCAGGAACATAAGCGCCCGGCCCCATCAGATCCGGTGCTGATCGGCCGCGCTATTTTAGCGCCAAGGTCACCGGCTGCGCGGAAGATTGCGCCAGCGCAGGGGACTGCGAAGCCGGCTCGACCTGTGACGTCTTCACCTTCTGGTTGCCCTGATAGAAGGCCGGGTACCAGGTTGTGTGCGTCAGCACCGCCGCATGAATGAGAAGCGACGCCACAGCCACGCCTGCAAAAAACAAAGGCACGCCCACAGTGGGCTTCACAGCCAGCCAGATTCTCGCGTTGTTCATATTATCGTTTCCTCATCGCATCCGCGGTTCGCAATCGGGTGTCGACGATCCCCGAAGATGCCTGGCATCAAAAATTCTTTGCCCTGACCCCAATGGGGATCAATGCATCCAGGGCGACCAGACATACGCGAGCAGATGGGCGAACAGCGCCACCGCCCCGAAGATGCGGGTGCCTTCGATGATGTGCTTGTGCAAATCTTCGGCCTCCGCAAGCGTCAGGCCCGACGAGTACACTTTGGTTGGATCGTCCGTCATTTTATTCACTCCCCAAGGGCTTACGTCAGCCAGTTCGTGCAAACCCGCACGAAGGGTCCAGCGAGTTGGTGGGCTCGCGTCGTCACCGAGGCTGATAGCGGGTCAGGCAACCTGCACCGTGCGGGACCTTTTTCGGTCCAGGCGTCGTGTCAGGTTCCCCTTACGGAACCAGTCTTTTAGCGTTGGTCCAATCCAACCAGTCTGATCGCACTGTCTGAACTCTCTGACACTCGCATGTGTCAACTAAATATGACAACCGGTTTTATGGCGTGTCAAGCAACTTGGCGCGTGCTCATGGACGCAGCGGTCATCGACGCAGCGATGGTGGGGCGCGGAACCGCCTCGCGTGGGCCTGCGTTCTCCTCTCAGGCCGCAGGGCCCAATTCCGCGCTGAAACAAAGGAGTATGCAGGTGAGCGAGCATCAAAACGACGAGGACCGCGTGTGGGCCTTGATGAAAAAGATCGGATTTTGCATGCTGAGCACCCGCGTGGGCGACAATATCCGCGCCCGTCCGATGGCCGCTCATGTCGTGCCCAAGGACCATGCAGTTTATTTCCTGGCGGATGCCGCAAGCGAAAAGGATTCTGAGATCGACTCGAATCCCAACGTCAGCCTCGCTTTCGCAGACGCATCGGCCAACAAATACGTCGCCGCCACCGGCCGCGCCGTGGTGTCCAACGACCGTGCCAAAATTCACGAGCTGTGGTCCACGCCCGCCAAGGCCTGGTGGGACAACGCCGACGACCCGCAGATACGCGTCATCAAGGTCTCGCTGATCGATGCCCAATACTGGGACAGCCCTGGAACGATCGTCAGCACCATCAAAATGCTGGCAGCAGCCGTCGGCAACCAGCGGCCGGACATGGGCCGCAGCGTGAAGGTCGAGATGTAGCAATCCGTCAGCAGCCTGTTAGAGCGTGATGATTTTGGGTAGAATCAAAATCGTCACGCTCTAGCCTTTGTTTTGCCGATCATGTTCATGCGTTTGGGTGAAGCAACCCAAACGCCTGAACATGATCTAGGCCACCAGAACCCGCGCCCGGCGCCTCCGCAGGGAAGGCCGGGCGAGGTATCTCCTACTTTACAAGCCGATATCCGCCATCGCGGATCTCGATCAACACTTGGCTCGATGGTTCGGCACCGCTGTGATTGGTCTCCGACAGACTGAAAACACCCTGTGCCCCGGCCATGCCGCGCACCTTCTCCATCCCATCGCGCAAGGCAGTGCGAAACATTGGGCTGCCGGGCTTGGCAACCGTCACGGCCGTCCGCGCACCCTCTTCCACGAGCAGAAAAGCGTCCCAGAATGTGGCGGCGAACAGGTTGCGGCTCCGCGGGCCGTAGCGCCCTTCATAGGCCTGAATGAACGCCAGCGCCGGCGCCTTGGAAGGGGCTGCATCGTCGAGTTGCTCAGCGGTCAGCACCGGCACGCCCGACAGCAGAACGCCGTCCAGCGACTTGCCGCCAACGCGCAGGGGATCGGGGCCGGCAATGCCCATCACCGTGTAGATCGCACCCCTATAGCCGCGATTGCGAAGCTCAATGATCGGCGTTGTCGCCGGCGTGCCGCTGGCCGCAATGAACACCGCACCGGGCTTTGGCTGCATCAGCCGCAGCACCTGCGCTGTCACGGCCGTGTCGTCAGGGTTGTAGCGCGCCTCCGCCACGATCGGGATCGAACGCTCGGTGGCATCGGCGCGCATCGCTGCAAAATAACCATCCCCCAAGCCCGTCGCAAAGCCTAACTGAGCCAGCGCCGTCACGCCGTGCGCCCGCATATGTTCGGCCATCTGCCCGGTTGCCAGTCGCTCAGCCGGAAACATCTTGAACGCCCAACGCCGCGCGCCGACAGGCGGCTCGATCACCGCGTTTGAGCCGGACAGCGACAGAAACGGCGTGCCGCTCTCGGCCGCCACATCCAAAATCGCCACCGAGGATGGTGTATTGGACGGGCCGATAATGACATCGACATGGTCCTGATCCACCAGCTTGCGCGCCCCTCGCACGGCGGCGGCGGGGTCGGAGGCATCGTCGAGCACCACCCAACGCACCGTCTCGCCGCCGATCGTGCTGGGCAGCAGCTCGATGGTGTTGCGCGCCGGAATACCCAGGCTGGCCGACGGACCGGTGAGCGAGAGCAAAGCACCGATGGTGATATCGGCGCGCGCCGGTGCCGCGAGGCCTATGGCGAGCAGCGCCAAAGCGGTGATGCCGGGGCGGCGCAGGTTTGCCATCCGCATCTACCAGCTGCCCAGGTTGGGCATACTGGTCCATGGCTCAGCCGGCGGCAGCGCGCCACCGGCCTGCAGCAGCTCCACCGAGATGCCGTCCGGCGAGCGGATGAACGCCATGCGGCCGTCACGTGGCGGACGGTTGATTGGTACGCCGTGCGCGATCATTCGATTGCAAACGTCGTAGATGTCATCGACGCCGTAGGCCAGATGGCCGAAGTTGCGGCCGCCGGGATATTGCTGCACATCCCAGTTATAGGTCAGCTCCAGCGGTGCCGCCTCGTCGCCGGGGGCTGCCATGAACACGTTGGTGTAGCGGCCCTTCTCGTCTTCACGACGGCGCAGCTCCTGCAAACCCAGGATTTTGTAAAAGGCGATCGAATCCTCCAGCGAGGAGACGCGAACCATCGTGTGCAAATATTTCATGGGCACTTTCTCACAAGGATGACGAAGGCTAGTTAGGTCCGGCCGGCGTTAGAAGATACCCGGCCCGGTATTTCTGCACGCGCCTGCTGGTGTGTTCTACGGTGCAGCCGGATCAGAGCAGCGTGGCAAGCCTGCGGATACCCTCGGTGATCGCCGTCACATCCGGCAACGAATACGACAGCCTGATCGTGTTGGCGCCACTGCCGTCATGATAGAAGGCGCTGCCGGGCACGAAGGCCACGCCCACCTCGGCCACCGCACGCTTCAGCAGAGCATGCGCGTCGATGCCCTCGGGCAAGGTCACCCAAACGAACAGGCCGCCTTCTGGCCGGGTCCATTGCACATTCTTCGGCATGTATTCGTCCAGGGCTGCAAGCATCGCATCTCGCTTGCCCTGATAAAGCGCCTTGGCCTGCGCAATCAGCGCCTCGTGCTCCTCGCTCACGATGCGGTGCATCACCATCTGGTTGATGGCCGGCACGGTGAGGTCGCTGGCCTGTTTCACCAGCACCAACCCCGAGATCAGCTCGCGTGAGGCGCACACCCAGCCGATGCGCAAGCCGGGCGCCACGGTTTTGGAGAACGTGCCAAGATACACCACACGCGATGCGTCGAGCGAGCCGGTCTGCGCGATGTCCATCGCCTGCAAGGTGGGCACGGTCTGGCCAGAGAAGCGCAGCGCCTGGTAGGCGCTATCTTCCAGCACTGCGATATCGAGCTCACGGGCCAACGCCAGCAGCCTCTCCCGGGCGTCGAGCGACATCGTAACGCCCGTGGGATTGTCGAAATCCGGCACCGCGTAGACGAACTTCACCTTGGTATCGGCCCCACCGGCGCTGGCCGCCTCGACATAGGATTGCGGGCTGCGATTGCCGAGCTCGGGGCGAATGGTGTCGTAGCGCGGCTCGTAGGCGGAGAACGCCTGCAGCGCGCCAAGAAAGGTGGGCGCCGGCACCAGGGCCGTGTCACCCGGGCTCAGCAGCAGCTTGCCCATGAAATCCAGCGCCTGCTGCGATCCTGCGGTGATGATGATGTTGTCCTGCGTGGCAATGACGCCAAGTTCGCTCATCAGGCCGATGATGTCCTCCTTCAGCGGCGGATAGCCTTCGCTGACGGAATATTGCAGCGCCTGGGATGCGGTGGCGGGATGGGAGAGGATGTCCGCGTAGGCGTGCGCGGCGGCCCTGACGGGAAACAATGCCGGGTCGGGAATGCCGCCAGCGAAGGAGATGATGCCGGGAAGAGCGAGCAGCTTCAGCAGTTCACGGACCTCGGAGCCCTGCATCCGGCTGGCCCGTCGCGCAAAGACCGATTCCCAGAACTCTGCTTCGCCTGGCTGCCCCAATGTGGCCGACATGATCCGTTCTCCCGAATTCAGCAAATATATGGCAGTCCTGTTGACACAAAGGCAAATTGGGCCGGCATGCGTCCACGGCGCCTTCGGGGATGGTTCCCGCCACATCGATGTTGCGAATGTCCACCGCTACCCGCAGCGCCCAGCAAATCGCCGGACAGCACGACGGCCCCCTGGTGCAACGTCACAGGCCCCGGCGCTCGCAATCCCGCCAGCGCGCGCCTGGCTGGCCCCCAGGCTTCAGCGCCTGAACTGAACCGCGTAACGCTCAGGCATGAATCCCACCAGCAACGCGCCATCCGCTTCCAGCACCGGCCGCTTGATCATCGAAGGCTGCTCCAGCATCAGCCGGATTGCCCGCGTTGCATCAAGACCGTCCTTGATCTCCTGGCGCAATTTGCGGAACGTGGTGCCGGCTCGGTTCAGCAACACCTCCCACCCCACCTGCCCTGCCCACCCCAACAACGTCGCTTCGTCGATGCCCTGGGTCCTGTAGTCGTGAAAACGATGATCGACGCCGTTCGCATCAAGCC